>JANXTJ010000167.1 GCA_025352485.1 Salinibacterium sp. | reverse complement strand
CCCGCGCGCCGGTCGCCCGTCGTTGGGGATGTGCGGGTCGCCGTGCATGGTCCGGCCGACGCCGTGTCCGCCGAAATCGGTGTTGACGGTGAGACCTGCCGCGCGCGCCACATCGCCGATTGCGGACGAGATATCGCCGATCCGGTTGCCGACGGTGGCGGCGGCGATCCCGGCATCGAGTGCTCGGGATGTCGTCTCAATCAGGGCGAGATCCTCCGGTCGCGGGGTGCCCACCACGATGGTCACGGCGGAGTCGGCCACCCAGCCGTTGACGGATGCCGCGAAGTCGAGGGACAGCAGGTCACCGTCGCGCAGGCGATAGTCGCGGGGGAGCCCGTGCAGCGCCGCGTCATTAACCGAGGTACAGATGACTTTGCCAAAGGGGGATGCCCCGAACGACGGGTGGTAGTCGATGTAACAGCTCTGCGCTCCGCGCTTGCGGATCATGTCGTGCGCGAGTTTGTCGAGTGAGAGCAGGTTCACCCCCACGGCTGAGGCCGCGACGGTGGCGTCGAGCACGCTCGCGACGAACCGACCCGCCTCGTGCATGCGGTCGATTTCTTGCGGGGTGCGAAGCTCGATCATGCCTCTAATGTGCCGGAACCACCTGATGACATTCCATATAGTCGCGGATGATGCCGCGCAGCTTCGTGATGTATCGCTCGTCGCCATTGCGGTCGTAGCGGAAGGCGCGGTGCAAGAGCGCGTCGGCGATCTCAACGATGATCTCGAGATCGAAGGCGAGGTCGTCGGAGGGAACGAGGCCGTACTGGCGGGTGAAGAGTTCATTGAACTCCCGCGCGAGCACCGTGTTGTTGCTGAGCTCCGGCTGGATGAAACGCTTGTCGATCACGTCGCCGAAGCCCAGGGCGCGGAACCCGGGCACGGTGCGCAGCAACTCGGCGTAGGCGTTGATGGCCGAATCCAGCGCCATCATCCAGCCGTCTGGCTGCTCCGCCATGGCACCGAAGGTTCGGCTGGTGAACTTCTGCATGTTGCGAGCAGCCAGCGCCCGCAGCAGGGACTGAATGTTCGGGAAGTAGCGGTAGACCACTCCAACGGACGAACCCGACCGGGTCGCTACGTCGCTCGTGGTGAGACCGTCGATGCCGTGTTCGTCGATTATCTCTGCGGCGGCATCGAGCAGGTTGGTGATGCGGTCTGCGCTGCGTTGCTGTACCGGTTCGGCACGTAGGGCAAGCGAGGATGGCACATGAAGGTCAGTCATGGATGATCTCCGAGGTATTCGTTGGTTGCTATGGACGATACCGTGCCCATCCCCTAAAAGGGGCTGTGCACCCCACGTGAGGTGGCTGTGTGTCGCATTTCGTTTGCGGGGCTCGCGCGACTGCTTTGTGTGAGAGACTTATTCCTCGTGCCCGCTTTCGGCTCTGCCACAGGGGTTCCGGTGCCGCATTAGCGGTCTCGGGCACGAATTCCATTCTTCTGACTAACTAAATCGTGTTCGACCGGTGGCGGGCGCAGAGAGCGACATCCCATGCACATCCTCGACGACGTCGATGCAGCATCCCTCAAAGACAACATCCCCGACTTTCGTGCCGGTGACAACGTCAAGGTGCACGTAAACATCATCGAAGGCACCCGCGCCCGTATTCAGGTCTTCCAGGGCGTCGTTATCGGCCGCTCCGGCGAGGGCGTGCGCGAGACTTTTTGCGTTCGTAAGATCAGCTTCCAGGTGGGCGTCGAGCGAACCTTCCCCGTGCATTCCCCGATCATCGATCACATCGAGGTCGTCACCCGTGGTGACGTGCGTCGCGCGAAGCTTTACTACCTGCGCGACCTGCGCGGCAAGAAGGCCAAGATCAAAGAGAAGCGCGACTTCTAGACCGTTTTCTTGTGTGCGCCGCTAGGGCGTTTTGCAGTTTTTCCTGAGCTCCCCGCGCTTATGCTTGCGGGGAGCTCAGGGGCCTTAATGACGGAAATCAGCGTTGACAAACGACACGAATGACACGGCACGCCGTGCTCGCCCACGCCAGAGCAATCGGGCTCGCGGCTGGAAGATTTTTGTCCGCGACATCCTGCTGATTTTCGTAGCGGCCCTGTTCATCTCGTTCATGATCAAGACCTTCCTGATCCGCTCGTTCTACATCCCGTCCTCGTCGATGGAGCAGACCCTGCACATCGACGACCGGATCATCGTCAATCAGCTCGAGCCGGGGCTCATGCCCATCCAGCACGGCGATGTCGTGGTCTTTAAAGATCCGGGCGGCTGGCTCACCGCCACACCCCCGGCGCAGGTCAACTCGTTTTCCGGGGCGGTGGATGCCGTGCTCGGCTTCATCGGCCTCAGCGCGCCAGACAGCAATGACCACCTCATCAAGCGCGTCATCGGACTTCCCGGTGACAGGGTCGTGTGCTGCAACGATTTTGGCCAGATCACGGTCAACGGCGTGCCGCTTGAGGAGCCGTACATCACGCTGCCCGCTGGGGTCACTAAGGCGACGCGCGACGATTTCTCGATCACCGTGCCCCAGGGAAAGCTCTGGGTGCTCGGCGACAACCGCTACAACTCTGCTGACTCCTCTTTCCACCGTAACGACCCGACCGGTGGTTTTGTGCCGACCAAGAATGTCGTGGGGCGGGCGCTGCTCATCAGCTGGCCGGTAAAACACTGGACCTGGCTCGATAACTACCCGGTAACCTTCCACGACGTGGGTACGGGTTCGAAATAACGTGGTGGCCGTCGCCGACCCGACCTTGCGGGTGGAACGCGCGATGCATCGCGAGGGCGTCAAATTCGTCATCGGCTGCGACGAGGTCGGCAGGGGCGCGATAGCAGGTCCCGTCGGGGTCGGCGTAGCCGTGGTCGGCCCGGGCGTGCGCAGCTACCCCAGTGGTCTTCGTGACTCGAAAATGCTGAGCGAAAAACGACGAGAAGAGCTGGCACCGCTTGCGGCATCGTGGTCGCTGTACCGGGCCGTCGGGCTGGCCTCATCGCAGGAAATCGATGCCATCGGAATTATGGCGGCGCTGGGGCTCGCGGGCCGCCGCGCGCTGACGGAGCTCCACGACGCCGGGGTGGCCATCCACGAGAGCGTGGTTCTTCTCGACGGGGCGTTCGACTGGTTGTCTCCGGCGCTGTCGAAGCCGCCGCGGGTGCGGCTGCGGATCAAGGCTGACCGCGACTGCGCGTCGGTGGCAGCCGCCTCGGTGATCGCGAAGGTGCATCGCGACCGGCTGATGATTCAGGAGGCTGCCCGGCTGCCCGGCTATGGCTGGGAGGGCAACAAGGGCTACGGATCCGCGCAGCACTACGCCGCAATTGACAGCCTCGGCGCAAGCGACTTGCACCGCCATACCTGGCTGCACGCGCGCTGAGGTGTCCCCACGTCCCGGGCGCGCGCGCGGCTAGACTTAGCGCAGCATGGATGAAGACGAGTTCGAAGACTACGACCGCGAGGTCGAGCTGGCGCTGTACCGCGAATACCGCGATGTGGTCAGCCAGTTCCGCTATGTGGTCGAGACGGAGCGTCGGTTTTACCTGGCGAACGAGGTAGATCTGGTTCGCCAAGACACCGAGCACGACTTCTACTTCGAACTGAACATGACCGATGTCTGGGTGTGGGACGTGTACCGCTCAGATCGGTTCGTGAAGTCGGTGCGAGTGTTGACCTTCAAAGATGTCAATGTCGAAGAACTCTCGGCCAAAGAACTCGAGCTGCCCAAGGAGCTCGCCCTCGACGAGTAGTGGCATGCCGACCGACCTGACGGCTCTGGCATGCTGACGGCCCTCGCTGCCGGCCTCGGGCTGGGGCTCTCTTTGATCGTCGCTATCGGCGCGCAAAACGCGTTCGTGCTGCGGCAGGGACTGCGTCGCGAACACGTTCTAGCCGTTGTGGTCATCTGCGCGGCATCCGATGCCGTCCTGATTGTCGCGGGAGTCACCGGGCTGGGTGCCCTCATCCAGCAGGCCGGCTGGCTGCTCATTGTGGTTCGAGTCGTGGGTGCGGCATTCCTGACCTGGTATGGGGTTCGGTCGGCGCGACGGGCGATGAAGCCGAGCGCGCTGCACGCCGAGCAGGGGGGAGCAGGGATGCCGCTGGCCACCGCCATCGCGACGGTGCTCGCCCTGACCTGGCTCAACCCGCACGTCTACCTCGACACCGTGCTGCTGCTCGGATCCATCGGCGCTAGCTACGGCGCCGATCGCGGGTGGTTCGCGCTCGGCGCGACCATCGGCAGCGTGCTGTGGTTCAGCGCGCTGGGTTTCGGCAGTCGCGCGCTGCGCCCACTATTTGCGAAACCGGTGGCGTGGCGGGTGCTCGACGCGATCATTGCCGTGGTGATGATCGCGATCGCGATCAGCCTCATCGCGGGCCTGTTCACGAGGT
>JANXTJ010000156.1 GCA_025352485.1 Salinibacterium sp. | reverse complement strand
AGTTGTTCCAAGGGGAGCCCACGGCGGCTAGAGCTTGGCATCGAGGGCGCCGGCGCGCAGATCGTCCCAGAGCACGGCGTCGGGGGCGAGGTAGAAGGGCACATAGTCGGCGACGCTGGCGCTGTCGGCGACCGCCGAGGTCGCCGCGGCGACGGGGGCAGATTTTCGCAGCTCGCGAGTGAGGGTGCTGCTGACGTCGACGGTGGGGGTCGCGCCGCTGACCAGGGCTCCCGCTGCGGCGATCACGTCAAGATTGCGAATGTGGGTAACGTGGTAAATGCGCTGGGCCCCCGCATTTATCGAGGTTCGACTGCTGCGAACCGGTGCGACTCGCGCAGGCGCCGCCGCCGCCGGCGTCGCACGGCTGGCACGGACGGCTTTGGGCTTTTCCGGTTGGGCCTTCGGGTAACAGGCGTCGCAGAGCGGGATCTCGAGACCGTGAATGCACTCAGCCACTTGCGTATTTCCCTTCGCGGTACCCCCGAATCGGGTGCCACCGCTAACGCTACGTGGCTTTGGGCCGGCGCGGTGCCACGGCGATGGCCCGGCGATGCCACAGCGGGGCCATCGCGGTAGCGCGGAGATGCCATCGGCGGGGTCAGTTAAGAAGCGCGAGCGCGTGAGCCGCGCCGGGTGTGTCCGCGCCGGGCCTGCAGTGCTTTAGCGGCCGCGGCCCGCTCCAGCGCTGTCGTCACGGGCAGCGCGTTGGGCGGTCTTGGCGGCCCGCTCGGTCTTGATCCGGGAGTTCTCATCCTGCACACCGGCGTGGGTGGCGCGTTCGACGACCAGCCACTCCGGCTTCTTTTCCAGCAAAGATTTGATCTCGCTGGTGGTCATCACGTCGGCGGCACCGGCGCGAGCCAGCCCCGAGGTGGAGATGCCCAACTTTTGCGCGACAACCAGGCGGGGATGCGGCCCCTCCTTGCGAAGTTCGGCCAGCCATTCGGGTGGGTCGGCCAGCAATTGCTCGAACTGGGCGCGCGTCACCTCGCCGGACTGAAAGCTTTCCGGGGTCGCTGGCAGGTAGATACCGAGCTTTTTGGCCGCGGTAGCGGGTTTCATCGTCTGATCAGGCACATTCTCAAGGGTAGCTGGTGCCGAGGCCGGCTGCCCGGCGCGGTCATCCCGACCTGAAATCCGGGCGCTCCAACCGACTAACGGCCGACGCGCAGTTCCGGCAGGGCCACCCACAGCAGGGATTGCAGGCGCAGGGCGAGTTCCCTGAGCAACGAGGCATCCTCGGTCGAGAATGCTCGTGGCCGATAGTCGACGATGTACAGGGCGCCGATGCGCTGACCGTTCTTCGCCTCGATCGGATAGCCCGCATAAAAACGCACCCGGGTTGCACCCTCGCCGCTCGTGTGGTCAATGAACCGCAGATCCTTGTCGGTGTCGTGCACGATCAGAATCGAATCATGGGAGATCGTGACGCTCTCGAAGGTGCCGTCGCGGGGAACGGTTCCTTCCACAACTCCGGAGCCAGCATAGGTCGACTGGGAGTCACTGCCGACGAAGTTCAGGCCTGCGCCGGACACTCCGAAAAGGTCGCGTGCCATTGCCACGATCGAGTCGAAGCGCGTGTCGAGCGTGTCGCCGAGGTCGACGAGTTGCCGCAGCGAACTCAGGCGTAGCCCCTCATTGTCGGTGGCGGGATCGCGGATACGGTCGTTGCAGGCATCCAGCGGCCCACGCACCCCGGCCGCAATCGGGTTTGCCCATGCCGCGTAGGTGCTTGCCGCACCGTAGCGAGAATCGACCCACTGGTCGTGGGGGTCGAACGGCAAGAAGCGCACGCAGGTTCCGGCTAGGGCCTGGCTCGATTCGAGATTGAGACGCATCGCATGTTTGCTCGCCAGCGCGACCGCGACCGCGGGGAGGCCGATGGAGTGCGGAAGGGGGGGGATCCCCACGAAGAACACCTCAAGTCGGGTGGGCGCGGTGACCGCAAGAAGCTGAGCGAGTGCCCGGATGTCGCGGCGCCACAGCCGCAGTGACCTGAGCCCAATCGCTTCCCTAGCGCCGACCTGAATGATCAGCGCGTCGTAGCGTGATAGGTCAATCTCGGCGAGGTCGCGGGTACCGCTGGACAACGATCGAAACTGCTGACCGTTGATCTGCACCTCGGTGCCGCGCCCCGTCAGCGCGGAAAGCGCACGCGCGAATTGGCCACAGAGGCCGAGTTCGTGTGATGAGACTCCGGAGCCGGCGACAGCGGCAGCACCGAAATAGAGAATGCGGTCGGGGTCTGGCCCCATGGCGAACACGCGCGACTGGTCCACGGGCAGCGGCAGAGAACCCCACGCCAGAGTCGCCGACGTGATGGACGCTTCTACGACGGGCCCAAGGATCCGGCGCGCAATTTGCCTGAGCAAAACCGTTCCCCCGAACGAGGCCAGATTACGGGATCCGCGCATCAGGGCTAAGCCCAGTGTAGCGCTTTTCGAGACTGTTTCATGTGGCCCCCGAAGAGGGCCAGCGGCAAGACGTTACCCTGAAGGCGTGTCTGAGCCCTTTGTCGTCGCCTTCGTCGCCGGAGTGACCCCCGGCAAGTGGGCGCGTGCATGGCAGTTGCGGATGCCGGGCACTGAGCTCACGCTGCTGCCACTCGCGCAGCCTGCCGCTCTTGCCGCCCTCGCCAACGGCACTGCGGATGTCGCGCTCGTTCGGCTTCCCGTCGCCGACCCGGAGTTCTCCACCATCGCGCTCTACGACGAGCAGCCGGTCGTCGTCGCGTCGAAGGGGCACGCGATCGAAGCCGTCGACAGCGTGACCCTGCTCGAGCTCGTCGAGTTCGCGATCCTGCCGGGAGAGGGTGACGAGGGCTGGGCGGCAGCCGTCGAACTCGCCGCGGCGAACACCGGGGTCGCCGTTATGCCTCAGTCAGTTGCGCGCGCGCACAGCCGTAAAGATGTCATCGCGCGCCCGATTGTGGATGCCCCCCAGACGCACGTCGCCCTCGTCTGGCCCACCGAGCGCACCACCGCCGCCGTCGACGAGTTCATCGGGATTGTGCGCGGCCGCACGGCCAACAGTTCGCGCGGGGCACGGCCGCAACCCGAAGAAAAGGCGCCAGTGGCGCCGGCCCGGCCGGCCCGCCCCGCCCGCCCGGCAACCCCCGGCAGAAAGTCGGGCGGGAGAATCACCAAGCCCAAGCCCAAGCCGCGCGGGCGCAACCGCTAGACGGATGCCACGCCAAGTTCGCGGACTACGATCGTGGTCAGGTCGGCGAGTGTCGCGAGTTCGGCGAGGCTGGCTTCGCGCGGCCCGACATCGAGCACGCTCAGTGACCCCTGTTCGCTGCCGTCCGGCGCGCTGAACGGCACCGTGACGTAAAAATAAAGGCCCGCGGCCGCGGCCGCGACCGGATCGAGAAGCGTGACCGGGTTCAGTAGCACGACCGGATCGAGCACGGTGC
>JANXTJ010000147.1 GCA_025352485.1 Salinibacterium sp. | reverse complement strand
CGATACGGTCGGCACCCTCGGTCACATCATGGCGACGGGACACGAGCACAGCTGGTTTGTGCTGACGCAGGCCATCATAGAGAAGGAGTTCGCGCTGTCCGGCAGCGAACAAAATCCGGACCTGACCGGCAAGAGCGTGCTCGAACTATTGCGCCAGCGCCTCGGCAACGGTGCAACGGCTCCGGTGGAGAAGTTCAAGTCCGATGGTGCAGACTTCGTCGTCGCGGGCACCCTTGACGAGCTGCTCGCCGGCATGCAGCTGCTCTCGCCCGAGGTGCAGATCAACGCCGAGAGGGTGGCCGCCGAGGTGGCTGCCCGCGACCGCGAGCTTGCTAACCCGTTCACGAAGGATGCCCAGATCACGGCCATCCGACAGGCGCGCCATTACCGAGGCGATCGTCTTATTCGCGTCGCCAAGCCCCACCGGTTGCTGGATCCCCGATTCGGACCGCTGATCGCCGTCAAGCTGCACATCCTCACCCGCAAGACCCTCGGCGGCATCGAGGCAGATCTGTCCGGCCGGGCGCTCGGCGTAGACGGCCAGCCCATCTCCGGCCTCTACGCCGCGGGTGAGGCGAGCGGCTTCGGCGGCGGCGGCATGCACGGTTACCGGGCGCTCGAAGGCTCCTTTTTGGGCGGCTGTATTTTTAGCGGCAGGGCGGCCGGACGCGCCGTCGCCGCTCAGGCCTGAGGCCTCCTGAGCAACCGCTCCACGATGCCGATCACGCGCAAAGCGGGCTTAGGCTCGAACCATGAGCGACTGGAACGACAGCATCATCAAGGAATTCCGCGAAAATGACGGCAGGGTGGGCGGCAATTTCGCGAACACGCACCTGTTGCTTCTCACGACCACCGGGGCGAAAAGTGGGGAGAAGCGCATCGCGCCCGTGATGTATTTCACCGATGCCGACGGCATCTACGTCATCGCCTCAAAGGCGGGAACGCCGGAGAATCCCGCCTGGTACCACAACCTTCTCGCCGAACCCGAGGTCACGGTCGAGCGGGCCACCGATGGCGGCATCAAGAGCTACGCGGCAACGGCGACGGCGGTCGACCGCGACGAGCGCGACGAGCTGTGGGCGAAGTTTTCCGCCCAAGCCCCCAATTTTGCGCAATATCAGGAGAAGACCGAGCGCGTTATTCCGATCGTCGCGATCCTGCCACGCTAACGCCCCTCCGCGGGCCCGAGCGGGACCTACGCTAACGCGCCAGAGACCAGGCGCGGCGCTTGACGAGCACATGCCCGCGCTTGGTGGTCAACCGCGTCCACGGGCCAGACTCGTAAATCGTCACGGCATCCCCTTCACCGAGAAAGCCGAGGCTGAGGGCCGCGAACGCGGCTCCAGCCGGCACAAAGTCGAGCCCGTCGATGGGCCGCCCCCAGATCTCGGTCCGCACGCGATGAACGATCTGCTCCCCCGTGCCGGTGGGGATCGCGGTCGCGACCTCGTCGATGCCGGCGCGCGCCGCGGCATCCAGAATGTCCCACTGCACCGACTGCAGGAGCTTCCAGCCACCGCGGGGCGGCGAAATGGCGGCCCACGACACCGTGTTGACCTCCATCGGAAGCGCCACCACGATCGGTTCAGCAACATCGGCGGCGGCCGCAGACTGCAGCAACCCTTCCACCCGCATCAGCAGGGAACGCACCGGCACGACGATATCAAAATCTTCGGGGCCGCCCACTGCACCGGAGCCGGTGAGCGCAAAGGTGCGCAGGCCGAGCACGGTCGGGCTTTCGTCGAGGAGGCCGGCGGGATGCAGCACCGAGACGTAGACCGCCAACACTCCCGACCCCGAAATCAGGCGCACCGAGCCGTCTTGCACGCGCGCGGCGCGCCCCAAGAACACGTGCAGGTCGCCGAGCGCGAGGGAGTCTACGAGGGTGAAGCTCTTGCTGGTCATCGCGTTCTAAACTACAGGTCATGAGCGACCCCCTGACCGGCCTGCTGGCGGCCCTCGACCTGACCGACACGGGTGCCCGCACCAGCGAAGACATCTTCACCGGCCCGAGCCAGTGGATGCCGATGGGCCGGGTTTTCGGCGGCCAGGTGTTGGCCCAGTCGATCGTCGCCGCCCAGCGCACCAACAGCGCCGACCGGGTGGTGCATTCCATGCACGCCTACTTCTTGCGCCCCGGTCGGGTGGATCTGCCGATCACCTTTGCGGTGGACCGCATCCACGACGGTCGGTCGTTCTCAACCCGTCGTGCGCAGGCCTATCAGGAGGGGCTGCCGATCCTTTCCGCGATCATGTCGTTTCAAGACAGCGACGACGGCCTGGAGCACCAGATGGCCATGCCGACCGACCTGCCGGATCCGGAGTCGCTGCCCGACGCCAATGAGTCACTGCGCGGGGTCGACAACGTTGTGGCCAAGTTCTGGGCTAGCGCACGCCCCTTCGACCTGCGACACGTTCCCTCGCCGATCTACCTCTCGGTGCAGGGCGAGCACGTGGCCCATCAGGCGGTGTGGTTCAAGACGGTGGGTGCGCTGCCGGACGACCCCAACCTGCACAGGGCTGCCCTCGCCTACGCCAGCGACTACTCGATCCTTGAGCCAATCCTCCGCCGACACGGGGTCGCGTGGGGCACCCCCGGCCTCAAAGCGGCGAGCCTCGATCACGCCATGTGGTGGCACCGCTTCGGGCGGGTGGACGAGTGGTTGCTCTACGTTCAGGAATCGCCGAACGCGATCGGTGGTCGCGGCCTCTCGCTCGGCCGGATCTACTCTCGCGACGGTCGGTTGCTCGCCAGCGTCGCCCAAGAGGGCATGATCAGGGTGCCGCAGTAAACAGCGCCCGCTGGTCTATTTGTACCCCTAACCGCGCTTCGTGAAGGCGACCGGTTCTTCGACGTAGCTGCTCCATGCCGCCCGCAGCTCTGCCGGCACCCGCTGCGGTTTGCCGGTTGCCGCCGTCACCATCACCAGGGTCGTTGCCGCCTTCGTGAACAGCATCCGGGGCGTGACGCCGACCGGGGAAAAGACCTCGTAACAGACCTCGATGCTGGCGCCACCGATGCGCCCGACCCATAGCTCGATGTCGAGCGGGGCGCGCATGTACGGAATGGGGAGGAGGTATTCGACCTCTTGCCGAGCGATCAGGGCGATCATTTCTGCGCCGGGGCGGGCGTCCAGAACGGCGGTAGCCGCCCCGGGGCCGGTGCCCTCGTCGCGCCGCCAAAACGCCTGAATGCGCGCCTCTTCGAGCAGGTGCAGCATCTCCGCGTTGTTCACATGCGCATACGCATCGAAGTCACCCCAGCGCAGCGCAATGTCGACATGCAGCCGGGCCACGTTGCTAGTCCCTGGTCAGCTTGCGGTAGGCGCTGCGGTGCGGCTTCGCGGCATCCGCACCGAGGCGCTCGATCTTGTTCTCCTCGTACGCATCAAAATTGCCTTCGAACCAGTACCAGTTCGCCGGGTCGTCTTCTGTGCCCTCGTAGGCGAGGATGTGGGTCGCGATGCGGTCGAGGAACCACCGATCGTGGGTGATGACCACGGCGCAGCCGGGAAACTCGAGCAGCGCGTTCTCGAGGCTGCCGAGGGTCTCGACGTCCAAGTCGTTGGTGGGCTCGTCGAGCAACAGGAGGTTACCGCCCTGCTTGAGGGTCAGCGCGAGGTTGAGACGGTTGCGCTCACCACCGGAGAGCACGCCAGCCTTCTTCTGCTGGTCGGGGCCTTTGAACCCGAACTGGCTGACATAACCCCGGCTCGGGAT
>JANXTJ010000163.1 GCA_025352485.1 Salinibacterium sp. | reverse complement strand
GCCTTATCGCGGTCGCTGACGCGGCTCCCGCATGCGACCTGCTCGCCGAATGCGAGCGGCTGATTGCCCGCGCTCCGCTGGTGTCACTCGACGAGCTGCGACGCGAGGCGCGCTCGGCGCGCGACCGCATCGACGAAGCCGGTATTGCCCGGCGGGAGAAGCACCGACACGACCATCGCTACTTCAAGCGCTGGGTGCGTGACGACGGAATGTACCAGGGCGCGTTCCTGCTCGACCCCGAGGGCGGGCAACGCTTGTTCAGCGCACTCGACGCGATCATGGCGCCCCGTCGCGGGGTGCGCTTCGTGGATAGCGCGGCTCAGGCCCGCGTCGACGCCGTCATCAACGACCCCCGCACCAGCGACCAACTGCTGGCCGACGCTTTCGTCGAGATCGTGCGAGTCGCCGTCGACGCCGACCCGGGCACACTCTTCGGGGCACGCCGGCCAGCGGTTCGCGTCGTCGTCACCGAGAAAACCCTCGCCTCCACCGGCGGGCACGGATACCTCGAAGGGGATCCGCAGCCCATCTCCCGCGGGACCGTCGACCGTTTCAGCTGCGACACCGGTCGGGTCGGCATTCGGTTCGACCGCAGACACAACATCATCGACCTCGGCCGCACTCAGCGACTCTTTAGCGAACCGCAACGCCTCGCGATCTCCGTTCGAGACGGTGGCTGCCTCTTCCCGGGTTGCATGAGACCACCTTCTGCATGCGAAGTGCATCACATCATCGAGTGGTCCCGCGGCGGGTCCACGAATGCCGCGACCGGCGTACTGCTCTGCCGCCACCATCACATGCTCCTGCACAACAACCACTGGCAGATCATCCGGGCGCGAGAGCGCTACTGGCTTAAGCCGCCCCCGTCTGAAGATCCCCACCAGACACTGCGCCGACTCCGATCGAAGAGCCCACTCATGCAAGAGCTGCGGGACTGAGCGCCGACCCGCGGGGAAGCCGTCACACTGCCCTCGCTGCAATCGGCGCGCGTGGCTGTCCGGTCGCTCTGCCGCCCCGCGATGACCCGGAGCTGCGGTTTAGGGCCGGTGGCGGCGTGGTGCAGCAGCCGGGGCCCGGCGCCCCGCGCTGGCGCGCCTAAAAGGTGGCACCCGCGTTGCCGCCCTCGGCCGAGCGTCCGGATAGAATTGGCGCACAGTCACACTCAGGCACCCTTCGCAATCGCTTCAAACCGCGGCGCGAAACAGACTCGGTGCCGCATATATCGAACCGGAGCGCCACTATGTCGACGACTATCCCCGCGGGAAATATCCCGGAGAGAATCCCGGGAAACATAACCGAAAACATCCCCGAGAAGCCGGCCCTCGAAGGCCTCGAAGACAAGTGGGCGCCGATCTGGGAGGCCAATGGCACCCATCGGTTCGATCGGGATGCAGCACTTGCCTCACCCGAAGCCCGCGCGAATGTCTTCTCCATCGATACCCCGCCGCCGACGGCATCCGGAAGCCTGCACATCGGCCACGTTTTCAGCTACACCCACATGGACCTCGCAGCCCGCTTTCAGCGCATGCGTGGCAGGACGATCTTCTACCCGATGGGCTGGGACGACAACGGTCTGCCCACCGAGCGACGGGTTCAGAACTACTACGGCGTGCGCTGCGACCCGACCCTGCCCTACGACTCCGCGTTCGTGCCGCCGCAGCAGGGTGGCGAGGGCACCAGCAGTAAGGCTGCCGATCAGCTGCCGATCTCGCGCCGCAACTTCATCGAGTTGTGCGAGACCCTCACCGCCGAAGACGAACTGCAGTTCGAGGAATTGTGGCGCCAACTCGGCCTGAGCGTCGACTGGAATCTCTCCTATCGCACCATCGGCCGGGAGTCGCAGCTCGCCGCGCAGCGCGCCTTCCTGCGCAACCTCGCCAGGGGTGAGGCCTATCAGGCCCAAGCTCCGACGCTGTGGGACATCACCTTCCGCACCGCCGTCGCCCAGGCCGAGCTCGAAGACAAAGAGCAGCCCGCCGCCTACCACCGAGTGTCGTTCCACCGACCCGGGGCCCTGCCCGGCGAACAAAACACCGTTGACATTGAAACCACCCGGCCCGAACTGCTCCCTGCGTGCGTGGCGCTCGTGGCGCATCCCGACGACGAGCGCTACAAAGACCTCTTCGGCACGACCGTAATCACGCCGCTGTTCGGCGTAGAGGTGCCGATTCTGGCGCATCATCTCGCCCAGCAAGATAAAGGGTCTGGCATCGCCATGATCTGCACCTTCGGGGATGTGACCGACGTGATTTGGTGGCGCGAGCTCGACCTGCCGAATCGCACCATCATCGGAGCCGACGGCCGAATCTTGCCCGACGCGCCCGACGTCATTGTGACGGATGCCGCGAAAGCCGCGTACGCCGAGCTCGCTGGCAAGACCGTCTTTTCGGCCAAGGCCAAGATTGTCGAGTTGCTCTGCGAGAGCGGCGAGATGATCGGCGAGCCGCGACCCATCACCCACCAGGTGAAGTTCTTCGAGAAAGGCGATAAGCCACTCGAGATCATCTCCACCCGTCAGTGGTACATCACCAATGGCGCCCGCGACCCGAAGCTTCGCGCCACGCTAATGGCGGCCGGCACCCAGATTAATTTCACGCCAGACCACATGCGCGTTCGCTACGACAACTGGGTCGGTGGCCTCACCGGCGACTGGCTCATCTCCCGCCAGCGCTTCTTCGGGGTGTCGATTCCGGTCTGGTACGAACTTGGTGCCGACGGCGAAAAGGCCGCCGTGATTGTGCCGACGGAAGACATGCTGCCGGTGGATCCATCGTCTGACGTGCCACCGGGATACGCCGAATCCGACCGCGGCGTAACTTTCGTGGGCGAGCTCGACATCATGGATACCTGGGCCACCTCATCGTTGACCCCGCAGATCGCCGGCGGCTGGGTGACCGATCCCGAGCTGTTTGATCTGGTTTTTCCGTATTCGCTGCGCAGCCAAGGGCAAGACATCATCCGCACCTGGCTGTTCTCGACCGTGTTGCGCGCGGAGCTCGAGCACGGCACCGTGCCCTGGAAGAACGCCGGAATCTCCGGTTTCATCGTCGACCCCGACCGCAAGAAGATGTCCAAGTCCAAGGGCAACGTGGTCACCCCGAAGGGCATGCTCGACGATCATGGGTCGGATGCCGTGCGATATTGGGCGGCATCGTCGCGCCTGGGCACCGACGCCGCCTTTGATCCGCAAAATCCGAAGCAGATCAAAATCGGTCGCCGCCTGGCGATCAAGGTGCTGAACGCGGCGAAGTTCGTGTACTCGATCCCCGCGCAGGTCGAGCCCGCGCAGGTTTTGGTCGCGCACGCGGCGGCCGCTGTCACCGAAGCGCTCGACGTCGAGATGCTCGCCCAGCTCGGTGCTGTAGTCACGACGGCGACGAAGGCTTTCGAGGAATACGACCACGCCAAGGCGTTGGAGACCGCCGAGCAGTTCTTCTGGACCTTCTGCGACGACTACCTCGAGCTCGTTAAAGAGCGTGCCTACGGTGCGGCCACACCGCAAGCACAGGCGAGCGCCGTGACCGCGCTGCGCATCGCCATTGACGTGCAGCTCAGGCTTTTTGCACCGTACCTTCCGTTTGCCACCGAAGAGGTGTGGAGCTGGACCCACGACGATTCTGTGCACACCACCGCCTGGCCGACCATCAATGATCTCGGCGCGCCGGCGGCACCAACGGGGCTGCTGAGCGCCGTGGGCACGGCTCTGATCGGCATTCGACGGGCGAAGACCGACGCCAAGGTCTCCCAGAAAACCGACGTGCTGTCGGCCACCATCAGTGGCCCCGCGATACTCGCCGGCGCCCTCGACGACCTGAAAGCGGTGGGCCGTATCGCCAGCGTAGAGTTCGTGGTGTCTGAGGCCATCGACGTGAGCGACATCGTGCTCGCCGAGAGCACAGAGCGAGATAGTTCAGCGCAACCAGACAGTTCAGTAGCACCAGATAGTTCAGCCGCCCCGGCGGAATCCATGCGACAGGAGGGCAGCGAATGACCGAGATCCGCGACATCGGCGAGGGCGACCGCGACACCTGGCGCCGGCTGTTCACCGAGTACGGCGTGTTCTACAAGACCGATTTCAGCGACACCGTGCTCGATGGAGTGTGGGCCTGGCTGATGGATGCCGAATCCGAGGTCTGCGCGGTCGTGGCCGTCGACGACGGGCGCGCGTTTGGTTTCGCGCACTACCGACAGCTTCCGGACACCTTCACCGCCGGCCCCGCGTGGTATCTGGATGACCTCTACGTGGAGCCAGGTCATCGCGGCGCGGGTGCAGGGGCCGCGCTGATCGATGCCGTCGCCGAGCGGGCAGCATCCGATGGCGGTGGCACGCTGAGTTGGGTGACCTCCGCCGATAACTTCACGGCGCAAAGCGTGTACAACAAGCTCGCCAAAAAGACCACGGTGATCACCTACGAGCGGGCGACCTAGTGCAGCTCGGCACGCGCTGGAACCTTGGCGACACTCCCCCGCCGCGACTGCCGGACGAGGTGGTCGCGGCCATCCGAGCGGTGGAGAGCGAGGTTGGAGAGCGGCCCTGGCGCTGGACGCTGACCTGGTTGGAAGGGCGCCCGGTTGTCGAGCTCGACGACGGCACGACGATCAGAATCGGGTCGGACGGCGTCGTGATCGTGACGGAAACCTCGTAACGGTCGCAGAACCACCGACGGTGCAGCACCATCGTCACGATCGCAGGAGCCGTGACGATGCCGCACCGTTCAGCTAGT
The DNA here is from genome assembly GCA_025352485.1 of Salinibacterium sp. Taxonomy (GTDB): domain Bacteria; phylum Actinomycetota; class Actinomycetes; order Actinomycetales; family Microbacteriaceae; genus Rhodoglobus. Next base: position 1,087 of record JANXTJ010000163.1, on the reverse strand, counting down.
TGGCCTTGCTACAGGTCGACTGCGCCGCGGTCTGACCGCTAATACTCGAGGGCAATGCCACCGGCGCGGCTACCGGTGCTGCGGATGGGGCTACCGTCACCGTCGGCGCGGGAATGCGCAGCAGGTCGGCGCCCGACGGTGCGACGGTGGGCAGCGGCGCGGGCGCGGGCACGACCGGCGCGGTAGTGGCACCGACCCCGAGAGCTCCCGTCAGCTGAAGCGGAGTGTCGGCGGCAAGGGCGGCATTGAGGGCGCTCACCGCGTCGTCATTGGGCACCACCCGGTTGTGATCGGCCGGATCGGCGACCACCGGGTACTGCAGGAAGACGATGTTGCTCAGGCTGATGTTTTTCAGCGCGAGGCCGATCGTCACCATCGTGGTGGGGTTAGCCAGCGATGCTGAGGCGTGGATGTTCGTGGCAGCGGCATGGGCCAACTGATAGAGCACGATCGGGTTGGAGAGCGCACCGTTGCCCATCACCTGGCGCGCCAGCGCAGACAGGAACACCTGCTGGTTGCTAATTCGCCCGAGGTCGCTGCCATCGCCGACCCCGGCCCGGGTGCGCACGAAGGCCAGAGCGGTCTCGCCGACCAGCCGCTGCATCCCCGCCGGCAGGTTGAGCGCCGCCGACGGATCATTGATCGGGGCATCGAGACAGACGGTCACTCCCCCGACGGCGTCGGCCATGGCGATGACGCCGTCGAAGTCGATGAGCGCCGCATACTGAATGGTGAGCCCGGTGAGTTTCTGCGCCGTCAAGACGACACACGACAGCCCACCCTCCGACAGCGTCGTGTTGAACATGGCCTTCGACTGTGCAGAGAACGAGCCGCCAGAGGGGTCTGGGCACGCTGGTATCGGGGATTCCAGGTCGCGCGGAATGCTGATGACCGCTGCGCTCGTGTGATCGGCCGAGATGTGCAGCACCATGGTGACATCGTTGCTGCCGGCGCCGGAGCTGCCGCTGAGCTGGTCGGCGGTGTTGAAAGATCCGCCCTGCCCGGAACGGGTATCTGTGCCCGCAAGCAGAATGTTCGCACCGCCGATGAGAGCGCCGACTGCCGGCAGCGGAGCAACCTTGCCGTC
>JANXTJ010000158.1 GCA_025352485.1 Salinibacterium sp. | reverse complement strand
GCGCCACGTCGCCATCGGTCAAGCCGCTGACCTCATCATTGTGGCTCCTGCGACGGCAAATACCATCGCGAAGCTTGCGGCCGGTATGGCGGACGACCTGCTCGGCAACAGCATCCTCGCCAGCACGGCGCCTCTCGTGATTGCTCCGGCGATGCACACCGAGATGTGGCAGAACCCGGCGACCGTCGCCAACATTGCCACCCTCACGGCACGCGGCGTCACGGTCGTGGGACCCGGCCGCGGGCAGCTCACCGGCACCGACACCGGTATTGGTCGAATGTCGGAGCCCGACGAGATCGTGGCGGCGGCGCTGGCCGTCGTCGGCCCTCGCGACCTGATTGGAAAACGGATACTCGTGACCGCGGGGGGCACCCGCGAACCGCTCGACCCCGTGCGATTCATCGGCAACCGGTCCAGCGGCAGGCAGGGCATCGCGATTGCGCTAGCCGCCGCCGCGCGCGGTGCCGACGTCACGCTCATCGCGGCCAACCTCGAGGTCGATGCACCGGCATCCCTGACGGTAGAGCGGGTCGGTTCCACCCTCGAGCTTGCGGCCGCTGTAACGGCGAGGGCACCGACCGCCGACGTGATCATCATGGCTGCCGCCGTCGCCGACTATCGCCCGGAAACGGTGGCACGCTCGAAGATCAAGAAGGATGCTCAGGGCGACCGTCTCGAACTCACGCTGATGAAAAACCCGGACATCCTGATCGGGCTCGTGCTGGCACGCCAGCCCGGCCAGGTGATCATCGGCTTTGCCGCCGAAACGGAACCGGACGGCGACAAACTGCTCGAGCTCGGCCGCGCAAAAATCGCCCGCAAGGGGTGCGATCTACTCGTCGTCAACCGGGTGGGCTGGGCGGAAGGATTTGCCACAGCCGACAACTCGGTGCGCGTGCTGAATCGGGCCGGGATGATAGTGGCAGAGGCTATTGGCTCGAAGCGGTCGGTCGCCGACAGTATTCTCAATACGTTGTCGTACTGAACGATCTGGTACCAACTTTTCTGAACAGTGAACGTGAAAGAGGCAAGGCCATGAGCACGCCCCTTCGTCTCTTTACCTCCGAGTCGGTTACCGAGGGGCACCCCGACAAGATCTGCGACCAGATCAGCGACAGCATCCTCGATGCCCTCATCGCGGAAGATCCGCACGCGCGCGTGGCGGTCGAGACCCTCGTCACGACCGGGCTCGTGCATGTCGCGGGTGAGGTCACGACCACCGGGTATGTCGACATTCCCGCCATCGTGCGCAAGCGGATCTCCGACATCGGCTACAACTCGTCCGACGTGTGGTTCGATGGCCGCTCCTGTGGCGTGTCAGTGTCGATCGGCGGGCAATCGCCTGACATTGCTCAGGGCGTCGATAATGCGATCGAGAGCCGCGAAGAAGCCAGCGCCGACGCGGGAGACGTGCAGGGTGCCGGTGACCAGGGCATCATGTTCGGCTATGCGACGACCGAGACTCCCGAGCTGATGCCGATCCCGATCTGGCTCGCGCACCGGCTCGCCGAACGGCTCGCCGATGTGCGCCACGCCGGGCTCGTCGATTTTCTCCGCCCGGATGGCAAGACTCAGGTGACCATCGGGTACGAGGGCGCCGTACCGCGCACGATCGACACCGTGGTGGTCTCCACACAGCATTCGCCCTCGATCTCGACCGACGATCTGCGGGCCGAGGTTCAGCGGCTGGTCATCGAGCCGATCCTCGCGCTCTCCGATCTCGACTCCAGCGCCGTGAAAATACTCATCAACCCGACCGGACGGTTCGAGATCGGCGGACCGCAGGGCGATGCCGGGCTCACCGGTCGCAAGATCATCGTTGACACCTACGGCGGGGCATCCCGACACGGCGGCGGCGCATTCAGCGGCAAAGATCCCTCAAAGGTCGACCGTTCCGCGGCATACGCGATGCGCTGGGTGGCCAAGAATGTCGTGGCTGCTGGGCTCGCCGACCGGCTCGAGGTGCAGGTCGCCTACGCGATCGGCAAGGCCTCGCCGGTGGGGCTCTACGTCGAATCATTTGGCACCGCACACGTTCCGGAAGACAGCATCATTGACGCGATAAACGCCGTCTTCGACCTGCGACCCGGCGCCATCATCCGCGACCTCGACCTCCTGCGCCCGATCTACGCGCAGACCGCCACCTACGGTCACTTCGGCCGCGAGCTGCCCGAGTTCACCTGGGAGCGCACCGACCGCGTGGAGGCGCTGCGCAGCGCAGCCGGAATCTAGTGGCGCCCGCCGGCCCGCTCGTTGCCAGGGTACTGGTCGACTCGCCGCTGCCGCAACTCGATCGCCTGTTCGATTACGGCATCCCCGAGTCGCTTCGAGCCGAGGCGATCCCCGGTGTGCGCGTGCGAATTCCGTTGCGGTCCGCCGGTCGCATCGCCGACGGCTACATCGTGGAACTCGCCGGGCCGGGTGATTACGCCGGCCCGCTCAGCGAGCTCGATTCGATCGTCTCCTCGGTGCGGGTGCTCACGCCAGAGGTCTGGACGTTGGCCAGACGGGCCTCCGAACGGGCGGCGGGCTCTGCCATCGACATCGTGCGGCTGGCGGTTCCCCCGCG
>JANXTJ010000096.1 GCA_025352485.1 Salinibacterium sp. | reverse complement strand
GTCGAGAGCACCCGGCCCTGCACGTGCAGCCGCGAGATCACCTCACCCCTGTCGTACGGCACGAGCAGCGTGAGCTGCACTTCGGGGGCTGGTAGCAGCTCGCCGATCCGCGCCATCAGCTCATCGACGCCCTCACCCGTGCGGGCCGAAACGAAAATGCCGGTCGGCTCGAGGCCACGAATCAGCAGACGCTGGTCATCATCCGCAAGATCGCTCTTATTGAAGACCACGATCTCTGGGATGTCGCGCGCACCGACGTCTCCGATGACGTCGCGCACCGTGCTGAGCTGGGCGCCAGGGTCGGGGTGCGAGGCATCCACCACGTGCACGATCACGTCGGACTGCCCGACCTCCTCGAGCGTGGACCGGAACGCCTCGACCAGCTGGTGCGGCAGGTTGCGCACGAAGCCGACGGTGTCGCTGAGCGTGAAGAGTCGACCGTCTGGGGTGATTGAGCGCCGCACGGTCGCGTCGAGGGTTGCGAACAGCGAGTTCTCGACCAGCACGCCGGCTCGGGTGATGCGGTTCAACAGGCTCGACTTCCCCGCGTTGGTGTAGCCGGCGATCGCCACCGACGGCACCTCGAACCGGTTACGGTTTGCGCGCTTCGCCTCGCGAGCGGGAGCGAAACCCTTAATCTGCTTGCGCAGCTTCGACATGCGGGTATGGATGCGGCGCCGATCCAACTCGATTTTCGTCTCGCCGGGCCCGCGGCTTCCCATGCCGTTACCGGAGCCGACCTGGCCACCGGCCTGACGCGACATCGAGTCCCCCCAGCCACGAAGCCGCGGCAGCAGGTATTCGAGCTGAGCCAGTTCGACCTGAGCGCGCCCCTCACGGCTGGTCGCGTGCTGGCTGAAAATATCGAGAATCACCGCCGTGCGGTCGATCACCTTCACCTTGACGATGTCTTCGAGCGCCCGGCGCTGACTGGGCGCAAGTTCGGTGTCGGCGATCACGGTGTCGGCTCCCGTCGCTGCCACCACATCCGCCAGCTCCTGCGCCTTGCCTTTTCCGAAGTAGGTGCTCGGATCGGGATGCGGGCGCCGCTGGAGCAGCCCGTCGAGGACCACGGCTCCTGCCGTCTCGGCGAGGGCCGCCAACTCGCGGATCGAGTTTTCTGCCTCGGCAACCGTGCCCTGAGTGAAGACGCCGATCAGCACCACATTCTCGATCCGGAGCTGGCGGTATTCCACCTCGGTGACATCTTCGAGCTCGGTCGAGAGCCCCGCCACGCGCCGAAGCGCCTGACGATCCTCCCGATCGAATTGGTCACCGTCACGGTCACCGTCGTACTGGTTGTCGGCCTGCAGCGCCTGTGCGGTGCCGGAACCGAACAGCGTGTAGCCCACTGGCGGGGTGTCGGCGCGGGCAAGAACGCGGTCGACCGTCGGGTCGACGGCGACATCATTGGTAGTCGATTCAGTCATTGTGTTAACCCTACTTTCGCAGTCTTCGGTACGTTGTCTGAATGAGCGGAGAACACTACTTCACGTCGTCCCCGGAAAGTGCGCTCGTGCCTCGTGCCATCCGTGCCCGAATTGGTGGGCAGGATCGCGAACTGGTGACCGCAAACGGGGTGTTTAGTCCCGAACGAATCGACGCGGGCACCCAAGTTTTGCTGGGGAGCGTGCCCGCTCCTCCACCCGGTGGCAACCTGCTGGATCTCGGCTGCGGCTGGGGCCCGATCGCCCTGACGCTCGCCCTGCACTCGCCACGAGCGATCGTGTGGGCGGTGGATGTCAACGAACGCGCTCTGGATCTGGTGCGCACCAATGCTCAGAAAATGTCCATATCCAACATCAACGCCGTGCTGCCCGAAGATGTTCCCGAGAACGTCAGTTTTACGACAATTTGGTCGAATCCACCGATCCGGGTGGGTAAAAACGAGCTGCACGGGATGCTGGAAAAGTGGCTGCCGCGCCTGGAGAGCGGTTCGGATGGCTGGCTTGTCGTGCAGCGCAACCTTGGCTCCGACTCCCTGCACCGGTGGCTGCAGTCCGAGTTTCCCGAAGACTTCAGTTTCGTGCGCGTCACCACCAATAAGGGCTACCGGGTGTTGCGCGCGCGCAAGCGTTCGGGAAGCATCGACCCGGCCGCCTAGCTCAGACTTCGAGGTCACCCTCGAAGACCAGCTCGGCCGGCCCGCTGAGTGAGACGTGCTCGCCATCTTCGGTGGGAAACATCCGCACGCCAACGGTGCCGCCTGGCACATCGACTCGCCACTGGTTCGGCGCCCCCTGGCCTGCCCAATATCGCGTCGCGAGGGCTGCGGCCACGGCTCCCGTTCCGCAGGACAGCGTTTCGCCACTGCCGCGCTCGTGTACCCGCATTCGAATGTGCCCAACGCCGTCTTTGACGAGCGGATCTGCCGCGACGACGAACTCGATATTTGCGCCGCCCACGGGGGCGGGCTCGACGACCGGGACGTAACTGAGATCTGCGCCGTCGAGCTCGTCGTTAGTGGCCAGAGCAACGACGACGTGCGGGTTGCCCACGTTAATGCCGAGGCCCGGTCGTGCCACGGCAAGTTCCCGCGCCCGCACCAGCGGCTCGCCGCCATCGAGCTTCCAGCGGCCCATATCGGCCTGGTAGCCCGTCGCATTGATTTGCACGTCACGCACGCCGCTGCGCGTGCCCACCGGGAGGGTGTCACCGGGGCGGAGGTCGACCAAGCCGTTTTCGATCAAAAATTTCGTGAACACCCGGATGCCGTTGCCACACATCTCCGCGACAGAACCGTCGGCGTTGCGGTAGTCCATGAACCACGCTGCGCTCTCGTCTTCGGCAAGCACGGCCGCGCCCTCGGGAATATTCTTCGACCGTACGGCTCGCAGCACACCATCCGCGCCCACGCCGAAATGCCGGTCACAGATCGCGGCGACCTGTGCGGCGCTCAGGCCGGTGACGCCTTCCGGGTCGGCAAACAGCACAAAATCGTTGCCGGTGCCGTGACCCTTAGTGAAATGCAGCGTTGCCATGGCTCAATCATTGCCCATGGCCAGCGCCGCGCCGATCGCAAAGCGTTCGGGATTGTCGAAGTCGAGCCAGTGGGCTGTGCGGTAGCGACGGAACCAGCCCACCTGTCGTCGCGCATACCGGCGGGTGAGCCCGGTGGCGGCCTCGATCGCTTCACTCGCGGTGATGGTGCCAGCGAGTTGATCCAGCGCCTGCGAATAGCCGATCGCCCTGCTTGCGGTGATTCCCAAGGGTCCGAGGCGCTGCACCTCGTCGAGCAGGCCGTTCGCCCACATTTCTTTGACACGTTCGCCGAGGCGCATGACCAGTGCCTCGCGCGGCGCCTGCAGCCCGAGGATGGTGGCTCGTCGCCACGGTTCGCTCTCTTCGGGAAGGCCGGCACCAAACTCTTCCCCGGTGATCTCGATCACCTCAAGGGCGCGCACCAGTCGCCGGCCATTGTGGGGGCCAATGGCGGCGGCGGCCGCCGGATCCCGCTCCTTCAGCCGGGCGTACAGCACACCGGGCCCGAGCACCTCGAACTCGGCCTCGAGGCGGGTACGAATGGCGACGTCAGTGCCGGGGAAGCGAAAGTCTTGAATGACACTGGACACGTAGAGCCCGCTTCCGCCCACCAGGATCGGCACGACGCCGCGAGCCTCGATGTCTTCGATCGCGGCGCGGGCATCCCGCTGGTAGTCGGCAACGCTCGCCTCTTCCGCCGGCTCGAGCACATCGAGCAGGTGATGCGGGATGCCGCGGCGCTCGCTCACCGAGAGCTTCGCGGTTCCCACGTCCATGCCGCGGTAGAGCTGCATCGCGTCGGCATTGACCGCCTCCGCCCGCCACCCGGCCGCGATGAGGTCTTCGGCAACGCGCAGCGACAGCTCAGACTTGCCGGTGCCGGTCGCGCCGACGATCACGACGAGACGCGGGGTCACACGCCCGTCGGGGCGATCGTCGGGTGGATCGCCGATCACGGCCTAGCGCAGCCCGTCGCTGACGTCGTAGATCGGCAAGGTCGCCACTCGCAACCCCGGCAGCCCGAGGGAGACGCTGGTCGCCGAACCGGTTGGTGCTGGCAGGGCGCAGGAGGCTGCCTCGGCGCGATCCCAGGCGTCCCCCGCGCTGGTGCGTCGGATCGCGAGCGGCGCCCCGTCGATGGAGTCAGCCACCAGGTGGAAGGTGGCGGCCTGGCTTATCTCGAGGCTCACCACATCACCCGGTCGCGGAATCGGGCTGCCGGACGGCACCTCGAAGTGCACGAGCCGGGAATCTTCGGCGCGGCCGGATAGGCGATGAGTCTGGGCGTGTTTGCGCCCCTCTTCGGCGGTCACAACGACCGAGACGCGACGCCCGACGAGCTTTTCGTTCTCCTCGCGCGTGATGCGGTCTTGAAGCGCCATCAGTCTCTCGAAGCGCTCCTGAACAACCGCTTTCGGCACCTGATCGGCCATCGTGGCTGCGGGAGTTCCCGGGCGAGTGGAGTATTGGAAGGTATACGCGGAGGCAAAACGGGCCGCTTCAACGACCCGCAGCGTGTCTTGGAAGTCTTCTTCCGTTTCGCCGGGGAAGCCGACGATGATGTCGGTCGAGATCGCGGCATCAGGGATTTTGGCGCGCACGCGGCCGAGAATTCCGAGAAACTTCTCGGACCGGTAGCTGCGCTTCATCTCCCTGAGGATTCTGTCGGAACCGGATTGCAGAGGCATATGCAACTGCGGCATGACCGCGGGAGTTTCCGCCATGGCGTCAATCACGTCGTCGGTGAAGGCTGCGGGATGCGGGCTGGTGAACCGAATTCTTTCGATGCCGGGGATCGCGCCGGCCGCGCGCAACAATTTTCCGAAGGCTTGCCGATCGCCGAACTCGACCCCGTAGGAGTTCACGTTCTGCCCGAGCAGGGTGACCTCGATCGCCCCATCGTCGACCAAGGCCTGAATTTCGGCCAGGACGTCGCCGGGGCGCCGATCCTTTTCCTTGCCGCGCAGCGCCGGCACAATGCAGAACGTGCAGGTGTTGTTGCAGCCGACCGAGATCGACACCCAGCCGCTGTGAGTCGATTCCCTGCGAGTGGGAAGGGTAGACGGGAAAACTTCCAGCGATTCCAGGATCTCGAGCTGTGCCTCGCCGTTATGCCGAGCACGCTCAAGCAGGGCCGGCAGCGACCCCATGTTGTGGGTGCCGAATACCACGTCGACCCAGGGGGCCCTCTCCAGAATAATGGACTTGTCTTTCTGGGCGAGGCAGCCACCGACGGCGATCTGCATGCCCTCGTGTTTTTTCTTTGTGGCGGCCAGCATGCCGAGGGTTCCGTAGAGCTTGTTGTCGGCGTTCTCGCGCACGGCACAGGTGTTAATGACGACGATGTCGGCCGCACCATCGATGGCGCGCAGGTAGCCGGCCGCCTCGAGCGAGCCGCTCAACCGCTCCGAGTCGTGCACATTCATCTGGCAACCAAACGTGCGCACCTCGTAGGTGCGCACGGCGGACGTGCCGTGCATGGCTTCTGTTACGGCGTCAGTCATGCCCACAAGCTTAAGCCGACCGGATGCGGCGTCTCATGCACCCCTGATGTCAGCGGAAGGTCGGGCCCGCTGGGGCGAGGGCGCGTTGCACCGCGGTGGAGATTACGGAACCCGAATACCCTTTTCGCATCAGGAATGCCCCGAGTCGACGCTTGGCGGTAACCATGTCGAGGGAGCGTAGCTGCGGCGCGCGCTTGATGGCAATGGCGGTCGCGCGCTCCAGCTCGTCGTCGGCTAGACCGCCCATGGCCTCCTCGATCGCGACGCCGTCGACGTGTCGACGCCGAAGTTCGGCGGTCAGAGCCGACCTTCCCAGCCCTTTGCGATCCCGCAGGGTTCGCACAAGGGTCTCGGCGAGGGAATCGTCGTCGAGCAGCCCGACGCCCTCGAGGCGCTCGATCTCCTCGTCGACGGCCGCCGCGTCGAATTCGCGGCCGATCAGATAGTCGCGCATCTCCCGGGAAGACATTCCGCGGCGAGCAAGCGCGTACATGCTGACGTTGCTGACCCGCTCGAAAGCGCCCCGCCGGCTAATGCCCCGTTCGATACTGCCCGGCTCGTGCGTCTCATCGCTCTGCCCCCACACCAGAGTCAGCGCAGACTCGTCCCTGAACACCGGATGCCGGGGCGAGATCGCAGCGGCCGCCTGCCCGGCCGCAGCCAGCTCCGAGCGGGCTAGCTCCGAGGTGACCAGCTCCGATGTGGCCAGCTCCGCGGTGGCTAGCCCGGTCGTGGCCGGGGCTGCCTCTACCTGGCCGTCTTCCGTCGGCCCACTGCCGAACAGGTACGTCACCGGGGCGATTTGCGGCGAATGCCCGTCGTGCGTGGCGTCGCTCGCATCAGAGGGGACCATCGCTTACTCGCCGACCGCTTTGAGCTGCTGCTCGGCGAAGGGAACTCCCCCGGCGGCCCCTGCCGTGGCGACGGCTAATACCGGGGTGGATTGTATCGGCGCAGATAGCACGGGCGTAGACAGCACGGGCGGGGACTGCTTGCCCGCGGTCTTCACCGCTTTTACTTCGGCTGCCGCAGCGGCAGCAGCGGCCTCAAGAGCGGCCTTAGCGTTTTTGGCCTGCTGGGCCTTGGCTTCCGGGCCCACGCCGAGCTTGGTCATGATTCGCTGCTCAATCTCGAGCGCGATTTTGGGGTTCTCAAGCAGGAACTTGCGCGAATTTTCCTTACCCTGGCCGAGCTGGTCGCCCTCGTAGGTGTACCACGCACCAGACTTACGAACGATCTCTTGTTCGACGCCGAAGTCGATGAGGCTGCCCTCCCGCGAGATGCCGATGCCGAACAGAATGTCGAACTCCGCCTGCTTGAAGGGCGGCGCCATCTTGTTTTTTACGACCTTGACTCTGGTGCGGTTACCCACCGCTTCCGTTCCGTCTTTCAGCGTCTCGATGCGGCGGATATCGAGACGGACCGACGCGTAAAACTTGAGCGCCTTGCCGCCCGCCGTGGTCTCAGGGCTGCCGAAGAACACCCCGATTTTCTCCCGCAACTGGTTAATGAAGATCATCGTGGTATTGGTCTGGCTGAGCCCACCGGTGAGCTTGCGCAGCGCCTGTGACATCAGACGAGCCTGAAGCCCCACGTGTGTATCACCCATCTCTCCCTCGATCTCCGCCCGCGGAACCAGGGCGGCGACGGAGTCGATGACGATGAGGTCGATGGACCCGGAGCGCACGAGCATGTCGGCGATCTCGAGGGCCTGCTCGCCGGTGTCTGGCTGTGAGACGAGGAGGGCATCGATGTCGACGCCGAGCTTGGCCGCGTACTCGGGATCGAGGGCGTGCTCAGCATCGATGAAGGCGGCAATTCCACCGGCGCGCTGCGCGTTGGCAATTGCGTGCAGGGTAAGCGTGGTCTTTCCGGAGGACTCTGGCCCGTAGATCTCTACGATGCGACCTCGGGGTAGGCCGCCGATGCCGAGCGCGACGTCTAGTGCGATGGAGCCGGTGGGGATCACCTCGACCGGAGCGCGGTCGTCACTGCCGAGGCGCATGACTGAGCCCTTGCCAAACTGACGGTCGATCTGGGCAAGTGCGGTCTCTAATGACTTTTCGCGATCTGCTGCTGACGGCATTGTGTGCTTCTTTCCGGTGTTTGTGCGAACGCGGTGTGCGAACGCTGAGGTTGCTGCCCATAGGCTGACGGCCTGCTACCGCCCGATGCTGCAAGGGCGGTCGCCTCCCGACAAAGGCTGTGTTGCATCTGCCACGCTACGCTCGCGGACCGACATTGCTGCGGACCGACTGACGCGGTGTGGATAAAACCCGTCTTCGATAGGACGTTAGTCAGGAGACTAGCAAGATACGAACAGATGTTCGAGTACAACCGTGCGCGTGTCGACACCGACCGCGCCCGCTGACGGCGCCGCGCCCGGCCCGGCCGGATCGGGGCACCGCGCCGCACCGACACGCAACAGGCGCCGCCGACTACTTCGGTTCGCGCTGGCCGACCCCGTACCAGCGAGACTCTGGCACATCACAGGCCCGGCACAGCGCGAGCCAGATCTCGCGAGTGCGCACGCCCTTCGCAATGCCCTGCACCGCGGTGAGACCGCCGACGTCACCCAGCACGAGGTCGTGGGTCAGGACGCGACCGTAGGCCTCGCCGAATTCATCGGCGACCGCCAACCAGAACTCGCTCACCCGCATCCCGCAAGCCTAAGTGTGAGACGAGGGCGCTCCCTGCAGGAATGCCGTCGACGCCCCCCACAAGCGCGGCACGACAAAGAAAACGCCCCGGTCGAGATGACCGGGGCGTTGTGAGGATGTGCGGTTAGCGGCTGATGAGGTCGGCGTCGAATTCGGCGACAAGCTCATCGGGCAGCGTGTCGGGAACGCGGCTGTTCGTCATTGCACTGAGGTGTTTCATGGCACTGAGGTGTTTCATTGCACTGAGATCTTTCATTGCACTGAGGTCTTTCATGGCGCTGAGACCCTCAATGACGGCAAGGCGGTCACCCACCTCGCGCATGATGACGGAGATCGGAGTCTCCAGGGCGTCTGCCACGTAGGCGAGAATCTCGGAACTGGCCTCTTTTTGGCCACGCTCCACCTCGCTCAAATAACCGAGCGCGACACTCGCTTTGCTCGCAACCTGACGAAGGGTGCGGCCCTTTTGTAGACGGAAGTCACGGAGAACATCCCCGATTTCTTGACGTACCAGAACCATTAGACCCTCCTTTTCTTGACCGACTGTATGGCTAGCCTACGTGAAGATTAGCCACTCATGACTGTGCGGTACTTGTGAATTCATCAGCTGTAACCGGATTGACCGGGGTGGTATTCCCGAGCCTCAACCGAGCAGCTTTTCTAACTCTGCCAATGATTCGGAGACGACCGCCGCACGGATGGCCTGGCGCGTGCCCCCCAATTGGAGGCGTTTTGTGGTGACGCGGGTGCCGATCGCGAACCCCAGAAATACCGTCCCGGCGGGCACACCGTTTTGCGGGTTGGGGCCGGCGACGCCGGTGGTCGAGATGCCGACGTGCGCGGGCGTCCCGGCCACGGCAAGGGCCGTGCGCACGCCCACCGCCATCTGCGCCGCGACCTCGGGATGCACGGCGCCGTGCGCCGCCAGCAGGGCGGCGTCGACGCCGAGCACGCTGCGCTTGATCTCGGTGTTATAGGCAACGACCCCGCCGATCAGCACGGCGGAAGCGCCCGGCGTGTTCACCAGCTCGGCAACGAGCAAGCCACCGGTCAATGATTCGGCCACCGCGATGGTGAAACCGCGCGCCGCGAGCGTCGCGATGATCTGCGCCCCGATCCCGGCCGAACCGGTCACGACGCGCGCAACCGCCAGGCGGCGACGAGGTATTCGATGCCCGAGTACACGGTCAGGGCGAGGGCGAGCCCCATCACTATCCCGTTGACGATGAGCTCCCAGTCGCCCAAGAAGCTCGACAGCGGCACGAGGAAGAGCGCGACAGCCACGGCCTGCGCGACGGTCTTCACCTTCCCGGCGATGGATGCCGGGATGACGCGATCGCGCAGCGCAATGAAGCGGAAGATGGTGATCCCGAACTCGCGGAGGAGAATCACGATGGTGACCCACCACCACAACTCGCCGAGGATCGAGAGCGCGACTAAAGCGCCGCCGATGAGCACCTTGTCGGCAATCGGGTCGAGCAGGATGCCGACATCGGTGACGAGGTTCTGCCGGCGCGCGAGGTGGCCGTCGAGGCTATCCGTGGCGATGGCCAGGATGAACAGGCCCGCCGCGACGTAGCGCAGCACCCCCAGCTGCCCGGCATCGCTGAGCAGCAGCCAGATGAAGACCGGGGCGAGCAAAATGCGGGCAACCGTGATGATGTTGGCAATGTTGCCGTTGCTGGCGGGGGTGTGACCGTGGCTGGCCACGCGACCGCGCATACCGTCGCGCATCGCATTGGCGGCATCCACCGCCGATCCCCGAACGGCACTCGCCGCCTGCGCACGACTCGCCCGCTTCGCCGCGGGGTCGTTCGTGGACTCGGGCTTGGCCGGGAGCGACTCAGGACTCACGCTCGTCACTCTCTGTCGGTAAGACTCCAGGCGTCCTCATCCGAGGCGCCTTCGACCTCATCGTACCCGCTGAGGGATTGCCCGACCTCGTCGCCGGGGATGAAGCTCGGTGCGCTGTGGACCGGTGCGGCGGCAGGCTCATCCCCACCACGCAGGCGGCTCAACACGCCGGCCAGCTGCTCGGCCGACACCAGCACGTCGCGAGCCTTTGAGCCTTCGGATGGGCCGACGATCTCGCGCGATTCCATCAGGTCCATCAGGCGGCCAGCCTTGGCAAAACCGACCCGAAGCTTGCGCTGCAGCATCGAGGTCGAACCAAACTGGGTCGAGACCACCAGTTCGGCGGCCGCGAGCAACAGTTCGAGGTCATCGCCGATATCGGCGTCGATGTTCTTGCGCTCGGTGACAACCGCGACATCCGCACGATATTCCGGCCGGGCCTGAGCGATCACGTGCTGCACCACCGCCGCGATCTCGGATTCGGTGACCCAGGCACCCTGCACGCGAATGGCCTTGGATGCCCCCATTGGCAGAAAGAGCGCGTCACCCTGGCCGATAAGCTTGTCGGCCCCCGGCTGGTCGAGGATCACCCGGCTGTCAGTCATGCTCGACACCGCGAACGCGAGCCTCGACGGCACGTTGGCCTTGATCAGGCCGGTCACCACATCCACCGACGGGCGTTGGGTCGCGAGCACGAGGTGG
>JANXTJ010000093.1 GCA_025352485.1 Salinibacterium sp. | reverse complement strand
CGAACCGCCCCGACCGGCTCAGGCGGAAAACTCTCGATGGCGGTCTCGAGCTTCTCCTGCTCAGACATTCGCAGTCGGGCCCGACGCGGTGCCCCGATCGATACCAGCGAATCCTCGTGCTCCCCGACGACAGTGCCTTTCTGGTTGGTCTGGCCCATTCGGCCGGCGGAACTGGCCATCGTGGCGTCGGCCGTGATGTCGCCGGCGAAATCCCAAGCGCCATAAAGCCCGAGGTGAACGTGCAGCCAGAGCCCGTTGTCGAACTCGAGGAACATCTGCTTACCCACGGCCATCGCCCGCGTCATCCGCCGGCCGTCGAGTTCTGCAGCTCCGGCCGCAAACCGACCCTGTGGAGAGGATGCCGCCACCTGCTTGCCCACGAAGTGCAGCGCGAACTGGCGCGCGATTCGGTGTACCGAATGCCCCTCAGGCACAACGCTGCCCGACTCGCGGCCGCATGCTCAGACGCCGATCTGGTGGCCGACGATGCGGCCGGTGGACTCGTACTCCGCGAGCTGGGCGATGCGTCGCATGTGACGCTCCTCGCCGGAAAACGGCTCGGCAATGAACACGTCAATGAAGTGTTTGGCCTCATCGACGCTGTGTTGACGAGCCCCGATCGAAATGAGGTTCGCGTCGTTGTGCTGACGGGCAAGCAGCGCCGTTGACGCGCTCCAGACCAGCGCGGCGCGCGCCCCACGCACCTTATTCGCCGCCATCTGTTCGCCGTTGCCGGAGCCGCCGAAGACGATACCGAGGCATTCCACGCCAGCCGCCTGATCGGCGACGACCGCGAGCGCGGCGTTAATGCAGAATGCCGGGTAGTCGTCGAGGGGATCGAACGCCGTCGGCCCATGATCGATGACCTCGTGCCCGGCGGCCCGCAGATGCTGCTGGAGGTCCTGACTGAACTCGAGGCCGGCATGGTCGGTCGCGATATGGATGCGCATGCCCCCAGTCTAGAAGCGGCCGTTAGGCTTGTCCCGGACACGATCCGACCGGTCAAACAAGGAGCGCGCAGTGCCAGGAGAGAACCTCACCAGAGTCGAAGCCCAGGAGCGTAAGGCTCTGATCGACGTGACGAGTTACGACATCACCCTCGACCTGACAACCGGTGCGGAAACCTTCGCAAGCACCACCGTCGTGACCTTCGGCGCGACGCCCGGATCGTCAACCTTCATCGATGCGATCACCCACGCGGTGCACTCTGTAACCCTGAATGGCACCGCCCTGGATGCCGCGGCGGTCAGCGATGGCATCCGCATCCAGCTCGATGGCCTGGCAGCTCACAACATTCTCGAGGTCGTGGCGGACGCGGCCTACACGAACACGGGTGAGGGCCTGCATCGCTTCATCGACCCTGTCGACAACGAGGTTTATCTGTACTCCCAGTTCGAGGTGCCCGATTCACGCCGGGTCTTCGCGGTGTTCGAGCAGCCCGACCTGAAAGCCACTTTCACGTTTACCATCACGGCGCCGGCAACCTGGCAGATGGTGAGCAACTCGCCGACCCCCGAGCCCGTCGTCGTCGCGGGCAAGGCCACCTGGGCATTCGCGCCGACCCCCGTCCTCTCCAGCTACGTGACCGCTCTCGTGGCGGGGCCATACGCCGTGGTGCGCGACCAACTCGTCTCCAGCGACGGCCGCGTTATCCCGCTGGCGATCTTCGCCCGCAAGTCGCTGAGCCAGTACCTCGACTCCGACTACATTTTCGAGAAGACCCGTCAGGGGTTTGCGTTCTACGAAAAGCAGTTTGACTACCCATACCCCTTCGAGAAGTACGACCAGCTCTTCGTGCCAGAGTTCAACGCCGGCGCCATGGAAAACGCGGGCGCCGTCACCTTTACAGAGACCTACGTCTTCCGCTCGAAGGTCACAGACGCGATCAAGGAACGTCGGGTCGTCACGATCCTGCACGAGCTCGCCCACATGTGGTTCGGCGACCTCGTCACGATGAAGTGGTGGAACGACCTCTGGCTCAACGAGTCGTTCGCGGAGTGGGCATCGACACTCGCGACGGCAGAGGCAACGGAGTGGCACGAGGCGTGGACGACCTTCCAAGCGATGGAAAAGAGCTGGGCCTATAAGCAGGACCAGCTGCCCTCCACTCACCCGGTGGTGGCGACAATCAACGACCTCGAAGACGTGCAGGTCAATTTCGACGGCATCACCTATGCCAAGGGTGGCTCCGTCATCAAACAGCTCGTCGCATGGGTGGGACTGCCCGAGTTCATGCTCGGCGTCGGCAACTACTTTAAGAAGCACGCGAACGGCAACACGGAGCTCGCTGACCTCCTCGCCGAGCTGGAGGTCACCAGTGGGCGCAAGCTCGACCAGTGGGCGAAGCTCTGGCTCGAGACCGCCGGTGTCAACACTCTTCGGGCACAGATCGAGACGACTTCGGATGACACGATCACCTCGTTCGCGATCCTCCAAGAGGCCGCCCCCGAGTACCCCACGCTGCGCCCGCACCGCCTAGTGGTCGGCTTCTACGACCTCGACGGTGGCAAGCTCAAACGCCAGCATCGGGTGGAGATCGACGTGGATGGGGCCAGCACCGAGGTGCCGTCGCTCGTGGGCCTCGGCAAGCCGGCTCTCGTGCTGGTCAACGACGAGGACCTCGCCTACGCCAAGATTCGGCTCGACGAGGGCTCCCTCGCCGTGGCGGTGCAGCACTTGGCCGACATCGAAGACCCCCTCGCCCGGGCGATCGTCTGGGGTGCGGCCTGGGACGCCGCGCGCGACGCGGAGTCGGCGCCGAGCAACTACATCACCCTCGTTCTCAACAATATTGCGGCTGAGACCGAGTCGACGACGATGCGCACGACCCTCAGCCAACTGCTGACCGTCGCGCGATACTACGTCGCGCCCGCGCGCCGCGCTGCCACGATCGAGCAGGTCGGGGAAGCCCTGTGGGTACTCGCACGGCAGGCGCCCGCCGGATCTGACGCGCAGTTCCAGTTCGTGAAGTTCTTTGCCAATATTGCCTCGACCAGAGATCACGCCACGCTGCTGTCCGGCCTCATCGACGGCACGGTGGCACTGGACGGCCTCGAGATCGATACCGATCTCGGCTGGGAATTACTCGAGGGGCTTGCCCTGAACGCTGCCACTGACGAGGCGGCAATCGAGGCGGCCCTGGCAAAAGACAACACGTCGAATGGCCAGCAGGCCGCGGCGCGTGCCAGGGCGACCCTACCGACCGCTGAGGCCAAAAAAATCGCCTTCGACTCGCTCATCGATAACGACAGCGTGCCCAACGCAATCGTGCGAAACGTGACGATGGGCTTCCTGCACACGAACGATCCCGCCTCGCTCGCGAATCTCGTGGCTCCGTACTTCGCCAATATCGGCGCGATCTGGGCGTCCCGCAGCTACAAGATCGCCGAGTACATCGTGCTGGGACTGTACCCCGCACCGCTCGCGTCGCGTGAGCTGGTGGATGCCACGCAGGCCTGGCTTGCCGCCAACCCCGGCATCCCGGCGCTGCGGCGGCTCATGGTCGAGAACCTGGCCGGGGTGCAGCGCGCGCTCACGGCACAGGCGCGCGACGAGCGTGAGGGCCCGGATGCTGCACGACCTTCTTAGCGTCTGGGGCACGCCGGTCTTCATTGTCAGTGTCATCGTTGGCGCTCTGCTGTTGCGCCTGATCCTGCTGTTCGTGATCAGGCGCACCGTGCAACGCGTCGTCAACGGGGCCAAGAAGCGTCAGAACGTCGACGACACTCAGGCCCTGCTGACCTCGCCGCTGATTGCCGTGCGAATCGTGCAGCGCACTCGCAGTCTGGGCAGCGTGCTCGGCAACATCGTCACGGCCGCGATCATCATCGTCTCCGTCTTGTTAATCTTCAACGAGCTGGTCCCGAATGCGACAGGCGCCTTCGC
>JANXTJ010000059.1 GCA_025352485.1 Salinibacterium sp. | reverse complement strand
CACCACCGCCGAGGAAGCTGACGCCGTGGCGCAGCGCATCGTTGACGCCGTTCGCGAGCCGTTCGCGGTCGGCGGCGGCCCGGCGAACATGACGGCCTCGGTGGGGATCGCCTCGGCAAACTTCACCTTCTCGGGCGCCGAGCTGCTGCAACAGGCCGACGCCGCGATGTACCGGGCCAAAGCCCAAGGCAAAGATCGAGTGGCCCGCTAGCCCTAGCGCGACCCCATCGAGTCATAGCGGGCCAACGCATCGGAGTCCCGAGCGAGCGTGACGGCGCGGCGCACCGCATCCAGGGCCTCAACCGGATCGACTTCTGCTTGGGCGATCGTGAGCTGGCGCTCGGCTTCGGCCAGACGGGTGCGGGCGTCGACGCCGGCACCGTGCTGGCCGATGTAGTCGCGGGCCGTCGCAATCTGGCTGGTCACAGAGACAAGGGTGCCCGCATAGGCGGCTCGCGCGTGGCTGAGTCGCTCGGTCTGGTTGCGGGCGGATGCCAGGGCCAGGTCGAGCGCATTAACCGCGTCGCCGAGGTGATCCAGTTCGGCCATCGGGTCACTCGGCCCGGCTGGGCGGTGGGCCAACGCCCGCTCGACACCGGCGATGGCGGCGATTATGGCAGCACCGGTGTCGGCATCTGGTGCCGCATCCCGCTGCGTTTTTGCCTCCACCAGGTCGGCCGTGGTCTTGCCGCGCATGGCTGTCAGCGCCTGCTCTGCCGCGACCAGGTCGTGCCCGACGCGATCAACGGCGTCGAGCAGTTGGCTGGCCTGCTGCACCGCCAGCCCCGCCTGCCGCAGAACTTCCGAGACGTCGTTCACCCCGCCCTGCGAGATGGTGGGGGCGGCGGCATCCACCGCGGTCGTCGCCTCGGCGAGCAGCTTCTCGGCGTCTCTGGGGTGATGAACCATCGGGGCGTACGCGGATGGCACGTATGTGCTGGCCAGAGAGGCGAGGGCGGCCGTCGCGGCATCGAGTCGGGCGGCGGTCGAGGCGATGCGCACTCGAATTTCGGTGAGAGTGCCACTGGCGTTTGCCTCAACGGCACGCAGTGCGGAGAAGCTTTCGTCCTGCGATTTGAGGGTAGCGGCCGCCTGCTCGCAGAGGGCAATGATCTGCTGTGTCCACTGCCGTTGGTGCTGGGCGCTGTCGGCGGTGGCGTCATCGAGTAATTGCTTGAGGCGAAACGCCTCCGTGAGCTTCGCGCGGGCCGCAGCCACGGCATCCGCGTACGGCTGCGCCCGGTCGGGGCCGAACTGGGCCGACGCGTAGCCGACTTCGGCGTCACCATCGCGAATGGCGTCGTCGAGACCGACGAGCAGGCTGCCGGCCGTGCGGCCAAGGGCGCCGATCGAGGTGTCGCCGCGCGGAGTGCTGGATAGCGGTGGGCTAGTTCGCGAGGTGCTGAATCGGGCTTGGCGGCGGCGAAACAGCACGGCGAAACCGGCGGCCAGCAGCACCACGACGACGACGACCAGCGTTACCCCACCGACCGCAATGCCGGTGACCACGTCCATGCGGGTCAGTCTACGTCGGCGGCAGTATTCGAAACTCGCCCGCATCTGCACGAAAATCACGGGTCAGCCGCTTAAGGTTGCCTCGTGTGGCGTGCCGACAGATCTTCCGATGACTTCCTCGCGGAGCCGCAACTCGTCGAGCCCGAACCCGGCCACGTGAGGCCTCACGAGCAGGTGACCGCGCCGCACACGATAAGTTTCGGCGAGCCGGGAATCGCCGCGGGCAACGTGGCAGAGCCGGTCTGGGCGCAGTGGCGAGCAGAGCTCGGCGAGCTCGGCGGCCTCTCGACGCTGCTGCATTTTGACGATTCGCCCCGCACCCGCATCGAGCTGTCCACCACGCATCCCGGCGGTCTCGCGCAGTTCATCACCGGCAAGAACACGCTGCTGTCAAACCTGATTCGGGATGACCTCGCCCTTCGCTCGGCAAAGGCTGCGGCATCCGCGATCGCAGCCAAGGGGCTCGAGCTCGCCACCGCGCGCGGCATCGACTCCATTCATCTGGGCATCGGGATCGCCGAATGGCGCTTCGGGGGTATCGAATTTCGGTCGCCCGTGCTGCTGCGTCCGCTAGCGATCCGCCGCCACGGCCGGGATTTCGAGGTCAAGCTGCGGGGTTCGGCGTTCCTGAACCCGGCCTTCGCCAGTGCGCTCGACCAGCAGTTTGGTCTTCGCCTCGACGCGAACGCCTTCGTCGCACTCACCGACGACGACGGTACTTTCAAGCCCAACCCGGTCATTGACCGGCTGCGGGGCCTGACCTCACACCTGGACGGCTTCGGCGTCAGCCCCCGGCTCGTCGTGTCGTCGTTTGCGGACGTCGCCCTCGGGCTGCTCGCCGACGCGCGAGACCTGGCGCATCCGGTGCTCGATGCGCTGGCCGGAAACGCCTCCGCCCGTTCCTCGATCTCGGATGCCTACGCGCCGGTTACCCCCATCCCGGCCGATGAGCGCAGCCCGCAGACCGACGGCCTGCTGCTCGACGCCGATGCCGAACAGGAAAACGTCATCGCCCAGATCGCGGCGGGCACCTCACTCGTGGTGCGAACCCTGCCCGGCACGGGCGGCACGCAGACCATCGTTAACGCGATCGGCACCCTGGTCGCGCAAAACAAGCGAGTGCTCGTCGTGAGTGCACGCAGAGCCTCGCTGCTCTCGATCGCGCAGCGGCTGTCTGACATCGGGCTTCCGGGCCTGGCCGTGACGTCGCGCTCGCTGCGCCGTGACGTGATTCGATCCATTTCGCGCAGCGAAAAGGCGAAGCAGCCCCACGTCGGCGAGGTTGACGACGCACTGTTGCGCCTGCGTAAAGTACTCATCGATTACCGCGGCGCGCTCGGCCGGGTCGACCAGGGTATCGGTGTCTCCGTGCTCGATTGCGTCACAGAGCTGAGCCGCCTCGCCCTGCTACCGACACCGCCCGCAACGACCGCCCGCCTGCCGCGCGCCGCCGTCGAGCGCCTCAGCGCCAACCGCAGCCGTGCCGCCGAAATAATGGTCTCGGCCGCCCGCCTCGGCGAGTTCCGATACGGCCCGGGTGACTCGCCCTGGTACGGTGCCCAATTTGCGAACGGCGACGAGGCGATGCGCGCCCACGAGTACGCCAAGCGCCTCGCCGGCGATGCGCTGCCTCAGCTGCTCACGCGCGCAAACGCTCTCATCGAAACGACGCACCTTCGCCCCTTCCAGAACATCAATGAGCTGGGCGTATATCTGCGCCTGCTCGCCGATCTGCGCGAGACCCTCGATCGTTTCCTGCCGATGGTCTTCGACCGGTCGATCAGTGAGCTCATCGCGGCCACAGCGCCCCGCAAGGAATTTCCCGACATGAGCGGGGGAAACCGTCGGCGACTTAAGAAGCTGGCGGAGGAGTATGTGCGGCCCGGCGTGCGGGTCGGCGACCTGCACGGCTCGCTCGTGCGCATCCAGCACCAGCGCATTCTCTGGCACCGCTTCGTTACAGAGGGTGCGATGCCCGAGATTCCCGTCGGGCTCGGCGAGGTGCAGTTGGCCTACCAGCAGGTGGCGCAAGACCTCGGCTCCCTGAACGAGCCACTGGGCCTCATCGAGCGCGAGGCCCAACTCGGTAACCTTCCGATTTCGACCCTGGTCGACAAGATCGTGGGGCTGGCCGCCGATTCAGACGTGCTCAACAACCTTCAAGAGCGCACAGCACTCATGGCGAGCCTGCGTGAGCTACAGCTCGACCCGCTGATCGAAGATTTCGCCAGACGGCACGTGCCAGAGCACGACGTCGCCGGCGAGCTCGAGCTGTCGTGGTGGAAGTCGGCCCTCGAAGCACTGCTCGAATCCGACCAGGCCCTGCTGAACGCGAACACGGGGGTGCTCGACCGCCTCGAGGCCGACTTCCGGCTCGTTGACGAGGCGCACGCCTCCGGCAATTCCCAACTGCTCAGTTGGCAGCTCGCCGAGAACTGGAAGATTGGTCTGGTCGACTGGCCGGATGAGGCGAGTCTGCTCAAGCGGGCACTGCTGCGCGACTCGATGAGCGCGTTCGACCTGCAGACGACGGCCCCACACCTGTCGCGAACGGTCGCACCGGCCTGGCTCGCATCGCCGTACGAGATCGACGCGATCGTCGACACCATGCCCTTCGATACGGTCATTCTGGTCGACGCGGGGGCCGTCACGATTGCCGAGAGCGCCGGCGCCATCCGACGCGCGAAGCAGGTCGTCGCGTTCGGCGATCCGGTGACCCAGACGCCCGCGGCCTTCCAGATCGCGGTCGGCGACCCGTCCCTTCCCCATGAGGTTCCGGATGACGCAGACGACGGCCTGCACGAGCAGTCCGCTCTGGCCCGCCTGTCGACCCTGTTGCCGACCCTCTCGCTTACCCGGAGCTACCGCCCGGGCGGCGAAGACCTCGCCGAGCTCGTGAACCGCAGGTTTTATGGCGGCCGCATCCAGTCGCTGCCGTGGGCGGGCAGCTTCCTCGGTCACGGCAGTCTCGCCCTCGACTACGTCGTCGACGGCCACGGCATGCCCGACCCCGATTCCGGTGCGGTGGAGAGCCCCGCTGCCGAGGTCGATCGCGTACTTGACCTCGTGCTCGACCACGCCAGCCGCAAGCCGCACGAATCTCTCATGGTCGTCACCGCCTCACCGAAGCACGCGGTGAGCGTCATGCAGGCCGTGCTCGACGCGGCCGCCAGCCGACCGGAACTTGCCGACTTCGTCATCGGCGATCGGCCGGAACCCTTCACGGTCTCGACGATCGAGCAGGCCGTGGCGCAGAGCCGCGACCGCGTGATTTTCTCGATCGGCTACGGCCGCACCCCGCACGGTCGCGTGCTGTCGGATTTCGGCGCTCTGGGCGAGCCGGGTGGCGAGCGATTGCTGGCCGTAGCGATGACGAGGGCGCGCCGGTCGATGGTGCTCGTGTCATCCTTCCAATCGAGCGATCTCGACGACGGGCGCATGCAGTACGGCGCCATCGCCCTCGCCGAGATTCTCGATGAGGTGAATGCCCGGCAGGCGCAAGAACCGGTGCCAGACGACAGCGAACCGATGCTCGTCGACCTCGCGCAGCGGCTGAGCGCCCGCGGCCTCACCGTGGCGCTCGGGCACCGCGGCAAGCTCGGGCTGGTGGCATCCCGTGGCGGAATGTGTATCGCCATCGAAACCGACACGGTCCTGAACCGAGTCAGTCTTCGAGAATCGCTTCGTTTGCGCCCCGAACTGCTGCGGCGCCTCGGCTGGCACTACCTCCGGGTGCACGCCTTCGAGTTGTTCGGTGACCCCGATGCGGTTGCCGGTCGCATCGCCACCCTGCTCGGAGCGGATGCCGCGCCGATTACCGAGCCGATCACGATCACTTCGCAGGCCGCCCCTACCCAGCCGATTGCGGTTCCGCTTCCCGGCACGATGGCAGGCCCGCCGAGCGGCGATGCCATCATCGCCTTCCCGCCCGACATCGCCTAGTCATGGCCGAGCACGCCGTGCCGGTCGAGCCACCGCGGAAGCCGCAGCATGCCGACGGCCCTCTCATGCTGCCCTCTGATCCCTCCCACCGAGCAGCGGTCGCCCACAGCCCGGAGCCCGGCCTGCGAGCACGGCATCGCCGCCGGGTTACCACCGAACCTCCGGCGGGCTCAGATCCGAACCCGGAGCCAGAGGTCGGCGGTCACGCGGCGACCGAAAACGATGAGCGACTCAAGCGTGACAAGCCGCCGCACTGGGGGTAGCGCCCCGATTACGGCAGCAGGTGGCCCGCAGCCGTGAATAGCCGGTACCACTCGGGGCGCGTGAGCGCGACATCGGAGCCCGCGGCTGACTCTTTCATGCGCTGCACGTTGGTCGTTCCCAGCACCACCTGCATCCGTGCGGGATGCCGCGTGATCCAGGCCACCGGAATGGCGGTCGGTGTCACGGAGTATGCGTCGGCCAACTCCTCGATCACGTCGTTGAGTTCTGCGTAGTTCTCGCGGTCGCCGAGGAAGATGCCGTCGAAAAAGCCCTTCTGGTAGGGCGACCAGGCCTGCAGGGTCATGTCATTGAGCCTGCTGTAGTCGAGCACGCCGTTATCGCGGTCGATCGCCTGATCGAGGCCGGCCATGTTGATCGAGATGCCCTGAGCGATGAGCGCGGCGTGGGTGATGCTCAGCTGCACCTGATTGGCGACCAGCGGCTGCTTCACCGAACGCTTCAGAAGCTCCACTTGGCCGGGCGACTGGTTCGAGACTCCGAAGTGCCTCACCTTGCCTTCGGCGTGGAGAATGTCGAACGCGGCGGCCACCTCATCCGGTTCCATCAGGGTGTCGGGCCGGTGCAGCAACAGCAGGTCGAGGTACGGCGTCTTCAGTGCGGCGAGTGAGTCGTTGACCGACTCGAGGATGTGTTCTTTCGAGAAGTCCCAGTAGCCCTCGCGGATTCCCACCTTGGACTGCATGAAGACCGACTCGCGTTCGGCGCCCGAGAAGGTCACGGCGTCACCGAACCGCGTCTCGCAACC
>JANXTJ010000002.1 GCA_025352485.1 Salinibacterium sp. | reverse complement strand
GTCGATGGCAAGCGCATTTCCGGTGGCATTTTCGATTTTGCCCTGTTCATGTTCCATAACGCCAAGGAACAACTGGCGCGCGGCGCCGGCCCGTATTTCTACCTGCCGAAGATGGAATCGCACCTGGAAGCGCGCCTGTGGAACGATATTTTCGTCATGACGCAAAACGAATTGGGTTTGCCACAAGGCACGATCAAGGCGACTGTCCTGATCGAAACCATTTTGGCTGCGTTTGAAATGGATGAAATCCTGTACGAACTGAAAGAACACAGCTCGGGCCTGAACGCGGGCCGCTGGGATTACATCTTCTCGATCATCAAAAACTTCCGCGGGCGAGGGGCAAATTTCATTCTGCCCGATCGCGCGAGTATCACGATGACAGTTCCGTTTATGCGGGCATACACCGAGCTTTTGGTCGCGACCTGCCACAAGCGCGGTGCATATGCCATTGGCGGCATGAGCGCGTTTATTCCGAATCGACGCGACCCTGAGGTGACCGCCCGCGCCCTTGCTGCGGTGACCGAAGACAAGCGGCGCGAGGCCGGCGACGGTTTCGACGGTACTTGGGTGGCGCATCCCGACCTGGTATCGACGGCGCAGGCAGAATTCGATGCGGTGCTGGGCGAGCGCCCGAATCAGGTAGACCGGTTGCGCCCCGAGGTGTCCGTGACCGGGGCCGATCTTCTCAACCTGCGCATTGACGGCACGGTCACGGACGCCGGTATCGCAGCCAACGTGTCGATTGCGGTCCGCTACATCGAGAGCTGGCTGCGCGGGATCGGTGCAGCGGCCATCGATAATCTCATGGAGGATGCCGCAACTGCCGAGATTAGTCGGAGTCAGTTATGGCAGTGGATCCACCAGCGTGTTCGCACCGCGGAGGGCAACCTCGTCACCCCTGCGCTGATCGAGGTCGAGCTGGAGCGTCTCTTCGCGGGTCTCACGCGCACGCCAGGCGATCGCTTCGACGATGCCGCCGAGGTGTTCCGGTCGGTCACGCTGCAGGAGGATTTCCCGACGTTCCTGACCATCACCGCATACTCGCGATACCTCCTGGACGCGCGCGCGTCAGTAGCGGCCTAAGTCGGCGTGTTGCTGCACAACCGGTTGACGAAAACGCGGGAGATATTCCGGGTCCGGTCGCGAAAAGCGCCCGAAGGTCCTCCCAGCGAGGGTTCTCCTGCGTTTTCGTTGCCACGCGCGCCAGACTGGGGGCGTGTTCATCGTCCTCGCCAATGTCTCGCCCGGCGACAGCGCCCGAGTCCTGACGACGCGGTTCGACGACGAGGGGACCCCGCTCGGCGTGGAGTATGTCGACGACCTTGCGCAGTTCGTGCGAGCAGAGGAGAGGCAGCGTCCTCGCTGGGTGTGGGATGACACCGCGCGCTGGTATCCCGCGCTGCTGGCGGCCGGGGTGCGCGTGGAACGCTGCTTCGATCTGCGGCTGTGTCACGTCATCCTGCGCAACTCGGCCCTGACGGCGCGCTCTACGCTCGCGCGCGGGGAGCGAAATGGGTGGGATGGCCCCGCCGGTGCGACGCCGGATGATTCACGGCCGCCGGCCGCCGCCGCGCTGTTCACGCTCGAGGATGAGCAACCGGATGCGGTGCGGCAGCCCGACCCCGTCGCAGAGTTTTCGATGCAGCAGGCTGCGGTCGCGGCATCCGCGGAGCCCGGGCGCATCGGCCGACTGCTGGCCGCCGAATCTGCGGGGGCACTGATCGCGGCGGAGATGCGTTTCGCCGGGCTGCCGTGGCGGGCCGACCGCCACGACCAGATCCTGACCGCGATTCTCGGGGAGCAGACCGCCGCTCGTCCCACGAAACTGCAGGACGTTCTCGATGTGGTGCGCGCCAGACTCGAATCTCCCGAGCTAAACCCCGATTCTCCTGCAGATTTGTTGAGGGCGCTCGGCAACGCCGGCCTCACGGTCACTTCCACCCGCTCGTGGGAGCTGCGCAAACTCAAGCACCCGGCGATCGCCCCGCTGCTGGAATACAAGAAGCTGGCCCGACTGCTCTCGGCGAATGGATGGCACTGGCTGCAGACCTGGGTGACTGACGGGCGTTTCCGTCCCGACTACGTGCCTGGCGGGGTAGTTACCGGCCGGTGGGCCACCAGCGGCGGGGGAGCCCTGCAGTTACCGAAGCAAATCCGGGCGGCGGTGGTCGCGGATGACGGCTGGAAACTTGTCGTCGCGGATGCCTCACAACTGGAGCCCCGCATTCTGGCCGCCATGGCCGGCGATCGTGCCATGGTCGCGGCCGGTGCGGCGGGCGACCTTTACGCCGGCATTGTCGCCAGCGGTGCCGTGCAGACCCGCGATCAGGCGAAGGTCGCAATGTTGGGCGCGATGTACGGCGCGACGTCGGGGGAGAGCGGGCGGTTGATGCCCCGGCTCGCGAAGGCATACCCGCGGGCGATCGCGCTGGTTGAGGATGCCGCGCGGGCGGGCGAGCGCGGCGAGATCGTCACGACACGGCTGGGTCGCAGTTCCCCTCCCGGAACCCCGGCGCGCAGATACGACGAGCTCGTGTCCGAGGCGGAGGCGAGCCGGGCTCGGGAGCGCGCCAGAGCCTGGGGCCGGTTCACTCGCAACTTTGTGGTGCAGGGCACCGCGGCCGAGTGGGCGCTGTGCTGGATGGCCAGCATCCGCCGTCAACTGAATGATGACGCCGGGGGAGCTTGGCTCACCGACGCGCCGCACCTGGTGTTTTTCCTGCACGATGAGGTCGTCGTGCACTGTCCCGCGCCTGCCGCGGCGGCCGTGGCTGCGGCCATCACCGAGGCTGCAGCGGAGGCCGGTCGGCTGCTGTTCGGCACGATTCCCGCGCAGTTTCCGCTCACGGTGGCGATCGTCGACAACTACGGCGAGGCCAAGTAGCGGTGGGCCGCGATAGCTATACCGTGTATCCATCATGACGATCCGGCTGAGCCTTCTCGCGATCCTCGATCAGGGCCCCTGTTACGGCTACCAACTTCGCCTCGAATTTGAGCGTCGCACCGGCGGCATCTGGCCGCTGAATGTCGGGCAGGTTTATACGACGCTCGACCGGTTGGAGCGCGACGGCCTCGCGGCGAAGGGCGTCGCCGACGCCGAGGGCCACGTCTATTACGAGATCACCGCTGCGGGGCGCGACAGCGTTCGCGACTGGCTCGGCACCTCCGTCGATCGGCCGATGACGGCGCACGACGAGTTGGCCATCAAGATCGCCTTAGCGATCACGCTTCCGGGCGCGGATGCCGCGGCCATCGTCACCGCGCAGCGCGCGGCGACCACGGCTGCCCTCCTCCGCTTTCGCGCCGAGCCCGGCGGCACGCTCGCCCGGCAGCTGGTCATCGATTCCCTCGTGTTTGCCGCGGATGCAGAACTCGCCTGGCTCACGCACTGCGCGACTGTGGTCGGGGGCGCCGAACCGTTCGCGATTGACGTCGAGCCGGCGAAGCGCGGCAGGCCGGTACGAGTCGAGCCGTAAGCGCGGCCGCGCAGGGCGATCGCCATGACACGGGCCGTGACGCGCCGCCGTGGCGCGCAGAGGGCTCGCCGTGACACGCAGGAATAACACTCATGGCATTCTTCGGAATCTTCCGTCATAATGGCCCCAGCGGCTCGCCGCACAATTTCATACGTCACACTGTGTTTCACACAGGATGTTTCACACAGGATTCCGTTCCACGGGTCGATGGGGAAGTCGCACCCAACCGGAACGGAGGCAGTCGTGTCTGCACTGCATGTGACTGCACCAAATGCTCGCGGAGTGCTATTCGTGCACTCCGCTCCTCGTGCGCTCTGCCCCCATATCGAATGGGCGGCCGGTCGAGCTCTCGATCGCGCCGTCAACTTCACCTGGGACGTGCAGCCCGTACTCAAGGGCTCGCAGCGCACCGAGTTTTACTGGGAGGGCGAGCACGGCACCGGCGCCCGGCTCGCTTCCGCTCTGCGCGGTTGGGAGCACCTGCGCTTCGAGGTGACCGAGGATGCCGGGCTCGGCACCGACGGCGGCCGCTGGATGCATACTCCCGATCTCGGCATCTTCTTCGCCCAGACCGACACCGCCGGCAACCTCGTCATTCCGGAAGACCGCATCCGTTATGCCATGGATGCCGCTGGCGCGAACGCCATCGAGCTGCACCGCGAGCTTCGCCTCGCGCTCGGCCAGGCCTGGGACGACGAGTTGGAAGCATTCCGTCACGCCAGCCAAGACTCGGCTGTCGTCTGGCTGCACAAGGTGGGCTAACACAATGGCTTGGAATTTGACGATCGGCCTGGATAGCGAACTTGATGAGCTCGTGGATCAGGTGGCGCCGCCGCTCATCGACCTCGCCCAGCTCGAACGCCTCGTCACGCAAGACGACCTGAACATGTTCGACGGGGACTGCCTCATCCACGACTCCTGCCGCCAGGTGGGCTGACCGACCCTTTCATCATTCAGGACAATCTGATGACAGGGCTGCGCAAAGTGGTCAATGTGGCGCACATTCACCACACTGATCACTCTGGCAACACATCGTCCTGAATGATGAAAGCCGCCGCCTGAATGACGAAAGCCTCAGCAGGATGCCCGGCGCAAGTCCGACGAGGGCTCAGTCTCCGTAGCTGCGGAAGGCCGCAACCGCGTTGTGGCCGCCGAAGCCGAACGAGTTGCTGATCGCCAACAGGGGGCCGGAGCCGAGGTCACGCGGTGACGTGACGACATCCAGCAGGATGGCAGGGTCTTGGCTTGTCAGGTTGATCGTCGGCGGTGCCGTGCGGTGATGCAGCGCGAGGATCGTGAAGATCGCCTCCAGCGCGCCGGTGCCGCCGAGCAGGTGTCCGGTCGCCGCTTTCGTCGCCGACACGGGAATGTTCGGCAGCAGGTCGCCGAACACGCGCAGCAGCGCCTTGTATTCGGCGATGTCGCCGACCGGAGTGCTGGTCGCGTGCGCGTTGATGTGGCGCACGTCTGCGGGGGTTGCTCCGGCCTGGCCGAGCGCGCCGAGCACGGCACGCGCTGCCGCCGAGCCTTCGGGGTCTGGCGCTGTGATGTGGAACGAGTCGCTGGTCACCGCTCCGCCGGCAAGTTCGGCATAGATTCGGGCGCCGCGCGCGAGGGCGTGCTCTTCGGTCTCGAGCACGATGGTCGCGGCCCCTTCGCCGAGCACGAAGCCGTCACGCGTGATGTCGTAGGGCCGGGATGCCGTCTGCGGGTCGTCATTGCGCTTGGACAGCGCCTGCATGGCCGCAAAAGCGGCGATCGGCAGCGGATGCACGACGGCTTCGGTGCCGCCGGCCAGCACGATGTCGGCGAGCCCCTGCTGTAGGTGGTCATAGGCGTTGGCAATCGCCTCTGTACTCGACGCGCAGGCCGAGACGTCGGTGCGGGCGAACGCGCGGGAGGGGATCGACATGCTGATAGCGGCGGAGGCGGCGTTAGGCATCAGCATCGGGATCGTCATCGGGAGCACCCGGCGCGGTCCCTTTTCCTTCAGGGTGTCCCAGGCGTCTAGGAGCGTCCAGAGGCCGCCGATGCCGGTGGAGTAGTCCACGCCGACTCTGGTCGGGTCGACGTCGGGAGCTCCGGCATCCGCCCACGCTTCGCGGGCAGAGATGAGCGCGAACTGGCTGGAGGGATCGAGGCGTTTGAATTCGACGCGCTCGAGCACCGACTCTGGCCGCACCTTGGCCTCGGCGGCGAAGGTCACGGGAAGTTGCAGTTCTGCAACCCAGTCGTGGGTGAGGGTGTGCACGCCGGATTCGCCAGCGAGCAGCGCCTCCCACGATTCTTTCGCGGTGCCGCCGAGGGGCGACGTGGCGCCGATGCCAGTTACAACGATCTTTTTGGTCATTTCACATTCCTTTGAGGGGCACGGCCCTGTCGGGTACTCCGCCAGCGGGGTGGCCAGCGGGTGTTCCGCTGACCAACCGCAGGTGTTGGTTCTAGCCCTGTGCGCCGGTAATGAAGCTGACGGCGTCACCGACGGTCTTGAGGTTCTTGACCTCTTCGTCCGGAATCTTGACGTCAAACTTCTCTTCGGCGTTGACGACCTGGACATCGATTCCATCTCGATGATGACCATCGTCGTCAACGCCGAAGAGAAGTTTGACGTCAAGATTCCG
>JANXTJ010000321.1 GCA_025352485.1 Salinibacterium sp. | reverse complement strand
CGCAGTAACGCGCAGCGCGCCATGGAGCGGCTGCTCGGCCTGCGCATCCTGCCGATCGTCAATGAAAACGATACGGTTGCGACCCAAGAGATCAGGTTTGGCGACAATGACAGGCTCGCCGCGATGGTTTCCGTGCTCGTGCACGCCGACGTGCTCGTGCTGCTGTCTGACATCGACGCGCTCTACACCCGGCCCCCGGCAGAGCCCGGTGCGCAGAAGATCGAGACGGTCCCGTTCGCGGATGACCTCGCGCGGGTCACCTTTGGCGATATTGGTGCGGCGGGAGTGGGGACAGGGGGCGCCGCTACGAAAGTTGCCGCGGCGAAGCTTGCCGCGGCATCCGGGATTCCGGTGTTGCTCGCGGCGACGGGTAGTGTCGCGGCCGCCCTCTCCGGTGCCGAACTCGGCACCTGGTTTGAGGCCGGGCCGCCCGCCTGAACCGGTTTTGTGACCGCACTAAACTCGACGCATGTCTGACACCCTCCTCGATACCGCGTCTTTCACGGCGAAGCTGGCCGCCTCGCGGAACGCCTCCAGAGTGATCGCTCAGGCAACCACGGCGCAGAAGAATACCGCCCTCGAGGCGATCGCCGCGGCGATCATGCAGAACGAGAGCCGCATCGTGGCGGCTAACGCGCTCGACGTGGCCGCCGGCCGGGAGAATGGGCTCTCTGATGGCATGCTCGATAGGTTGCGCCTCGATGAGAAACGCCTGGCCGCCCTCGCCGACGCGGTGCGAGAGATCATCGCGCTGGCCGACCCGATCGGTGACGTCGTGCGGGGTTCGACCCTCGCCAATGGCCTGCAGCTCAGTCAGGTTCGGGTGCCGTTCGGTGTCGTCGGTGCGATCTACGAGGCCCGCCCCAATGTCACCATCGACATCGCCGTGCTTGCCCTGAAGAGTGGCAATGCCGTCGTGCTGCGCGGCGGTTCGGCGGCGGAAAACACCAACAGCGTGCTCGTCGATGTGATCCAGTCGGCGCTAGCGCTAGCGGGCCTGCCGGTTGCGGCGGTGCAGACCATCGACGAGTTTGGTCGGGATGGCGCTGAGCGCCTGATGCGCGCCCGTGGCTTGGTCGACGTGCTGATCCCGCGCGGCTCCGCCAGCCTCATCGACTCCGTGGTCGCCCAGTCAACCGTCCCGGTCATCGAGACCGGCGCCGGAGTCGTGCATATCTTTCTCGACGAGTCGGCCGATCTCGAGCATGCCGTCGAGATTGTGCACAATGCGAAGGTGCAACGGCCGAGCGTCTGTAACGCGCTGGAGACACTACTGGTGCACGCGGCATCCGCCGAACGTCTCCTGCCGCCTGTGCTCGCTCGCCTGCGCGACGCCGGGGTGACTATCCACGCCGACGATCGCGTTCGCGCCCTATTTGCGGATGCCCTGCCCGCCACCGACGATGACTGGTCGACCGAATACATGTCGCTCGACATCGCCGTGGCCGTCGTCGACGACCTCGATGGCGCACTGGATCATATTCGCCGATACTCGACCCAGCACACCGAGTCGATCATCACCAACGATCTGGCTAATGCCGACCGGTTTCTCGCCGAAGTGGATTCGGCGGTGGTCATGGTCAATGCCTCCACCAGGTTCACCGACGGCGGTGAGTTCGGTTTCGGGGCCGAGGTGGGAATCTCGACTCAAAAGCTGCACGCCCGCGGTCCGATGGGGCTGTCGGAGCTCACCAGCACCAAGTGGGTTGTGCGCGGCAGCGGCCAGGTGCGCCGGTAGGCTTCATAGGTACACCGAACGGAGAAACAGATGTCGCTGCTCGCCAATGTCGTGGCCGCTACCGAAGAACTTGCGCCGCTGATCATGCCGCCGCTCGCCTTCGCCGGCATCGCCCTGGTCGTTTTCACCGCCCTCGCGTTCGTGTCGTGGAGTTTCCGCGACGTCGCCAACCGCCACAGCGACAAGACCGGCGGCAAAGCGGCACACGGCGCAGAGGCACACGGCGCGGGCCACTAGCCCCTCAGCATGACGGACGAAGCACCGCGACGTGCGCGTATCGGGGTCATGGGCGGAACGTTCGACCCCATCCACAACGGTCACCTCGTGGCCGCGAGCGAGGTGCAGCAGAAATTTGACCTCGACGAGGTAATCTTCGTTCCCACCGGCGAGCCGTGGATGAAGAGCAGCGTCACCGAGGGCGAGCACCGCTATCTCATGGCGGTGATTGCGACGGCGGCCAATCCTCGCTTCACGGTGAGCCGAGTCGACATTGAGCGCGATGGCCCCACCTACACGATCGATACCCTCCGCGATGTTCGCCGTTCACGCCCGGACGCCGACCTCTTCTTCATTACAGGGGCCGACGCCGTCGCCCAGATCCTCGAGTGGAAAGACGTCAAGGATGTCTGGAATCTCGCGCATTTTGTGGCCGTTTCGCGCCCAGGGCACACTCTCGCCATTGGCGGTTTACCAGAGCAGGGCGTAAGCTCGCTAGAAGTGCCGGCGCTGGCGATATCGTCTACGGACTGTCGAAGCAGGGTCAGTCGGGGGTTCCCGGTCTGGTATTTGGTTCCTGACGGAGTTGTCCAATACATCGCCAAGCACCACTTGTATCGGAGCATTCCATGACCACTTTCCAAGACCCGCAGCCGCTATCGCGCCGCGCGGCTCGACAGAGTGAGCGCGGCGAAGGCACAGCTGTCCCCGCCAGCTTCACCGAGTTTCCGGCCCAGCCCGCCGCGGCGGCTCCGGTCGCATCCGTTGTACCCATAGCAGCCACGCCGCAACCCGAGCCCGTCGTGACCGGCCGCCGCGCCCAGCTTGCCAGCCCGCCGCCGCCCGCAGCCGAATCGCCGAACTATCAATCGCCGAACGTCGTGACGGCATCCCGCCCGCCGTCGGCCCCGAGCTATGAACCGCAGGCCTTCCGCAGCAGGTTAGACGCGCGCGAGGCGCAGCAGCCGATCGTGCCAGAGCCTCAGGGCGACCAGGGTTTCCGGGTTCGTGACTTCAGCCCGGAGGGTGCCCGCGTCGAGCACGGCACCGGGCGTGTGGCGCCGCCGGCGTGGGCCAGTGCGGCTCCCCCCGCCGACCTCGGGTACCAGACCGAGGCGCGCGAAGACTCGTCGTTCCCCGTCGCCCCGGCCGCCCCTATCTCGCAGGTGCCGCAGCAGTACGCGGCCCCGCCCATCATCGTGGTGCCGCCTTCTGCCGCTCAGCCCGTGGCCTTCCCGGCCGCGCCCGCGTTCTTGAGGCCTCAGGAATCGGCCCCGGCTGCTGCCCCGGTCCCGGCCGCGGCTACGCATGACGACGCGGAACCACAGGTTTTGCGACCCGAATTCAATGAGCAGACCCTCTCGCGCCGTGAATTTCGTGCGCTGATGGCCCAGCAGACCGAGTCTGCCGTGCAGCACGCCGGCGTGACTGACGACTCCCTCCAGAATGCCCCCGCCGGGTGGAACTTTCCCGCAGCGGAGGCCCCGATCGCAGAGCCCGCGATCGCCGAGGCTCCGGTCGCGGCGGCCGCCGCAGCCCCGTTCTCGTGGTCACAACTGCAGCCCGCCGAGCCTCTGGCGGCGCAGCTGGCGCGAGAGCAAATCGTGGTGGAGTCGGCCGTGGTCGAGGAGCCCGCTGCGTGGCGCCCACCGGTTGGCCATTGGTCGACGATGGCCGATGTCGACGATGACGAGATCGAGACCACCATCAACCGCAGGGTCGGCAGCGGCTCATCTGCCACCCACGCTCTCGTGCTGCCGGCGATTCCGCTGGGCAGCGACATCCGCGGCCCGCTCACCAGCACTGGCGAGGTCATGCTGACCGGGTCGATCGACCTGCCGCACACGCTCAGCTCGACCGGCGCATCCGGTCAAATGGAGCACGCCGGAATTGACAGTCTCTTCGAGTTGAATGACCATGAGGTCATCTCGACCGATTCCCAGCCGGTGCGCGCCATCAAGGCCGTCAGTACCCACCAAAACGGGCACGGCGTCACACACACCCAACGGCCGAAGGGCACCCGCCTTCTCACCGTTCTCCTGATTTCCGCTTCGTCGCTCGCTGTCGTCGTCGCCGGACTGCTCGTTGCTGCGTTCGTGTTCAAAATTTTCTGACCCGTGACAGCTTCTTTTTCCTCCCCTCTACTAAGGATCATGTGACTGCATCGCCTCGCGCCCGCGAGCTTCTGAACGTGGTGGCTCTTGCCGCCGACTCCAAGCAAGCTGAGGACCTCGTCGCTCTTGACGTGTCCGGTCCGCTTCCGCTTACCGACATTTTCTTCCTCGCGACGGGGCGCAACGAGCGCAACGTGCAGGCCATCGCCGGCGAGATTGAAGACAAGATGATCGAAGCCGGGGTCAAGACCATTCGCCGCGAAGGGCGGGCCGAGGGTCGCTGGATCCTGCTCGATTTCGGGGATATCGTTGCGCACATCTTCCACGAGGAAGACCGCATGTACTACTCCCTCGAGCGGCTCTGGAAAGACTGCCCGGCGATTGCGCTGGAGCTTCCGGTCGCAAAGTCGGCCGAGTAGAAGTCGGCGAAGCAGAAATCAGCGGAGTAGCGCGGTCCTAACGGCTTTTGTGCAACCACGGCCGTAGGGCGCGGGTGACGAGCGGCATGGCTAGATAGGTCATGACCGGCGAGACCAGTAAGACCGACAGCAGCACCCGGAACACGAGCGGCCAGTCGTGCGTCAGCGGGGGAAGCGCCCAGTTCGCGATCAGGCTCAGCGGGAAGAACACCAGGAAGATCGAGATCATCTGCTTCCAGCGCGGGGGAGCGGATGCCGCGGGCACGATCACCTCGACCGAGGATGGCGCGTCAAACCAGCCCTCGATGCCGGTGCGTCGTTCCTCGGGGGAGTGCTCCACCATTCCGAGGGCCGACGCGACCCACCATGCTCGCTCCGGCGATTTCTGCCAGGTGTCGAGCGATGCCGCATCCGCAAATCGGAACAGCATGTGCCACTCGGGGCTGTCCGGATCCGGCCTCACCCATCCCGACCCGAGGTAGCCGGGGGAGGCGCTGAGCAGGTCTTGCCCGGCCCGCGCCCATGCCGCGACTTCCTTGGCGCGCTCCGGGTCGACGCGGCGGATGATGGAGACGGTGATTGGTTCGGGCGCCATGGACCAATTCTCGTCGGGTTCGCGCCCGCGCGGTTGTGTAGTAATCTTTAGAAGTTGTCTTTCGAGACAATGTGAGGGTCCATGGCGCAGCCCGGTAGCGCACCTGCATGGCATGCAGGGGGTCATCGGTTCGAATCCGATTGGATCCACACAGAAGGCCCGGAATCGTTGAGATTCCGGGCCTTTCCTCATTCCCCGGTGGTCAGCCGGCGAACCGGAGTGTGACGATCATGCCGATCACGGCGAGTATCCCCGCCAACAGAATGAGGGCCCGCGGATTACCGGCGTTGAGCGTCCAGCCCAGCCCGAAACGGCGTGGAACGAGCAGCGCGGTGTCGGTGCGGTTGATATAGATAACGCCGCCGCGCCAATA
>JANXTJ010000315.1 GCA_025352485.1 Salinibacterium sp. | reverse complement strand
AACTGGAAGATGAACCTCGACCACCTGCAGTCCATCGCCTTCGTGCAGAAGCTCGCGTGGAGTCTCAAGGATGCCCGTCACGATTTCGGTGCGGGCGGTGCCGAGGTCGTCGTCTTTCCGCCGTTCACCGACCTTCGCTCGGTGCAGACCCTCATTTCGGCCGACAAGCTGGAGCTCAAGTACGGCGGACAAGACCTCTCCGGTCACGACTCCGGCGCGTACACCGGCGAGATCTCCGGTGCTTTTCTCCGGGCGCTCGATTGCGCTTACGTGCTCGTCGGGCACTCCGAACGTCGCCAATACCACGGCGAGACCGACGAAGAGTTAGGCCAGAAAGTCGCCGCGGCCATCAAACACGGCCTAGTCCCGGTCCTGTGCGTGGGCGAGACTGCGGAAGACCTCGAGAAGCACGGCCCTAGCGCCGTTCCGGTCGCCCAGCTGCGTGCGGCGCTTCACGGCATCACCGGCACCCCGAACCTCGTGGTCGCCTACGAGCCGGTCTGGGCGATCGGCTCTGGCATGGCCGCCACGGCGGAACAGGCCGAGCAGGTGGCGGCCGTCCTTCGGGAGACGCTCGCCGAGCTTCTCGGCCGCGAGGTGGCCGACGCCACGCGCATCCTCTACGGCGGCTCGGTCAAGTCCGGAAATATCGCCTCATTCATGCGCGAACCCAATGTCGATGGTGCCCTCGTCGGTGGCGCCAGCCTCGATGTGACCGAATTCGCCAGCATCGCGCGCTTCCAGAAGCACGTCGGAACCTGACCCATTTGACCAGATCGCTGCGGCGATCAGCGTAGCGACGACGTCGTACGCCGATATACTTGCTGAGGCTTTCGAAAGGTTCTTCCGTGCAAATTCTTCAGGTCATCATGCAGGTCATACTCGGCATTACGAGTCTCCTGTTGACGCTGCTTATCCTTCTGCACCGCGGTCGCGGCGGCGGGCTTTCCGACATGTTCGGCGGCGGCGTCACATCCAACCTCGGCGCGTCTGGGGTCGCGGAACGCAACCTCAATCGCATCACCGTGATCCTCGCGCTGGTGTGGATCAGCAGCATCGTTGTTCTTGGTCTCATCACCAAGTTCAGCGCGGCGTAGCCGCACCCGGCACTCGCTAACGAAATCAAGGGGTCACTAATGGCATCAGGTGGAAGTGCAATTCGTGGTTCGCGCGTAGGCGCCGGCCCCATGGGGGAGCAGGACCGCGGTTTCCATGCGGACCGAATTCAGGTTTCCTACTGGGACGAGATGGGTAACGAGACCGTCCGTAACTTTGCGGCGAACCTGCCCGAAGACGAGATTCCCGTCACGATCGACTCACCGTCGACCGGCCTTCCCGCGGGCCGCGACAAGGACAACCCGCCGTCGGTCACCAAGCTGGAGCCGTACAAGACGCATCTCGCCTACGTGAAAGAGCGCCGCACCGAGGAAGAGGCTGCCACGCTTCTCGAAGAAGCCCTCGTGCAGTTGCGTTCGCGTCGCGGAACCGCCTAGCCCGGCCGGTTCGCCGAGTTCCGACCCGTCCGGCTAGTCCGAACCTTCCGGCTGGTTCCGTCCCGGCCGGCGGGAGCCGTCCCGTCAGGAACGTACCGCGCGCACTCAGCGCGAGATGTCGTCGGCACCTGTCCAGAACTGTCCGGGCGAGATGAGAGTCTCGGGAACCTGAGCTGCGGCATCCGCGTCGACGAAGAACAGCGTCTTACGGCGCCCTTCGACGCCAGCAGCCGGTACCTCGTTGATGCTCGCCCCCGCAAGCGTCAGCCCGAGAGCCGACGCCTTATCGGCGCCCGCGACGACCAGCCAGACCCTGGCCGACGAGTTGATCACCGGCAGGGTGAGGCTCAGCCGCTCCGGCGGCGGCTTGGGCGCGTTTCGCACGGGGATGACTGTCTGCTCGGTCTCGCGGATACCCGAGCGCTCGGGAAAGAGCGACGCGATGTGACCGTCGGGCCCCATCCCGAGGAAAGTGATGTCGAAGTGCGGCATGGCGGCATTGGCGGGGGAGTGACCGACAATTTCTGCGGAATAGGCCCGCGCAGCGGCATCCAGCTCGATTCCGGCGTCTGAGGCCGCAAACGGGTGCACACGGGCCGGGTCGAGGCCCACATGATCCAGCAGCGCCTCGCGGGCCTGTGTCTCGTTTCGCTCCGGATCTCCGGCGGGAAGCCAGCGCTCGTCGCCCCACCAGACATTCACTCGTGACCAGTCGATCGAATCGCGCGCGGGGGAGACGTTGATGGCGCCGAGCACAGCAATACCCATCGAACCGCCGGTCAAGACGATGGAAGCTTCATCGAACTCGTCAACGAGGTCGACAACTTTGGTGATGAAACGCGCGGCGACGGCGGCCGCAAGCGATTCCTTATCGGGATGCACAATGACCCGGCGCTCGTTGCTCACGCGCTCACCTGCGGCAGCGCGCCCGTGGTCTCGCCGAGCTTCGTCACACCTCGGGTGATGACATCACCGAAGAGGTCGTCGGGGTCGAGCCTGCGCAGCTCTTCGGCCAGGCAGTCCCTGAGGCTGCGGCGGGGCAGCGAGATGTCATGGGTCGGTTGGTTGGG
>JANXTJ010000314.1 GCA_025352485.1 Salinibacterium sp. | reverse complement strand
CCGCGGCAAGACCGGCTCGGGCAAGACCATCGCGTTCGGCGCCCCGCTCGTCGAGCGCCTGATGGAAAATAACGGTGGCAAGGATCGCCAGTTGGGCCGCAAGCCGCGCGCCCTGATCCTGGCCCCGACCCGCGAGCTGGCCATGCAGATCGACCGCACGGTGCAGCCGATCGCTCGCTCCGTTGGCCTGTTCACCACAACCATCGTCGGTGGCGTGCCGCAGTTCAAGCAGGTCTCTGCTCTGCAGCGCGGCGTCGACATCGTCATCGCAACCCCCGGTCGCGTCGAGGACCTCATCGAGCAGGGCCGGCTTGACCTGTCCAACGTCTTCGTGACGGTGCTCGACGAGGCCGACCACATGTGCGACCTCGGATTCCTCGAGCCGGTTCAGCGCATCCTCGGCGAGACGAAGCGGGGCGGCCAGAAGCTGCTGTTCTCCGCGACTCTCGACAAGGGTGTTGCCACGCTGGTCAAGCAGTTCTTGGTCGAGCCGGCCGTGCACGAGGTCGCCGGTGAAGACCAGGCGTCATCCACCATCGATCACAAGGTGCTGCTGATCGAACAGCGCGACAAGCGCGAGATCATCCAGCAGCTCGCCTCCGGCAGCGGCAAAACCCTCATCTTCACGCGCACCCGTGCGTTCGCCGAAGAGATGAGCGATTACCTCGAGGATGCGGGAATTCCCGCGACGAGCCTGCACGGTGACCTTAACCAGTCCCGCCGCACGCGCAACCTCCAGTTGCTCACCAGCGGTCGCGTGAACGTGCTCGTCGCTACGGATGTCGCGGCTCGCGGCATCCACGTCGATGACATCTCGCTGGTCATTCAGGCCGACGCTCCCGAGGAGTACAAGACCTACCTGCACCGCAGCGGCCGCACCGGGCGCGCGGGCAAGGCCGGCACCGTCGTCACGCTCATCAACCGCAACCGTCGTCGCAAGATGGACGAGCTGCTGGGTCGCGCCGAGATCGAGGCCACCTCGGTCTACGCGGCACCGGGCGACGCCGTGCTCGACGAGCTCGCCGCGCTGTAAGCAGCAGACGTAACAAAGGCGCTCACCCTCAGGGGTGGGCGCCTTTGTCGTTCTAGGCTGGTATCAGTATCCGGCGAACGAAGGACGCATCATGGCTCGCATTCACAATGACATCACCGAGGTTTTCGGCAACACTCCGCTGGTGCGCCTGAATTCGGTGACGGCGGGTCTCGGCGCTACAGTGCTCGCCAAGCTCGAGTTCTATAGCCCCTCGTCGAGCGTCAAAGACCGTCTCGGAGTGGCGATCGTGGATGCCGCCGAGAAATCGGGTGAGCTGAAGCCCGGCGGCACGATCGTGGAGGCCACGAGCGGCAACACCGGCATCGCGCTGGCCATGGTCGGGGCGGCTCGCGGCTACAAAGTTGTGCTCACCATGCCAGAGACGATGAGCAAGGAGCGCAAGATGCTCCTGAAGGCCTACGGCGCCGAACTGATCTTGACGCCGGGGGCCGGGGGCATGAAGGGTGCCGTCGACGCGGCGGTGGAGATCGCCGAACAGCGGCCCGGCGCGGTGCTGGCAAAGCAGTTCGCGAACGCCGCAAACCCGGCGATCCACTTCGCCACGACGGGTCCAGAGATCTGGAACGACACCGACGGCGCAGTCGACATTTTCGTGGCTGGCGTGGGCACGGGCGGCACCGTTTCTGGCACCGGCAACTACCTCAAGCAGCAGAAGCCCGGCGTCGTTGTCGTAGCGGTCGAGCCGCAGGAGTCGGCGATCCTCAACGGTGGCGCACCCGGCCCCCACAAGATTCAGGGGATCGGCGCGAACTTCGTGCCCGAAATTCTCGACCGCGAGGTTTACGACGAAGTGATCGACGTGACGATCGCGCAGTCCGTGGCGATGGCTCGACGGTTGGCCGTGGAGGAGGGCATCCTGGCCGGGATCTCATCAGGTGCCACGGTCGAGGCGGCGCTTCAGCTCGCAGCCCGCCCGGAGAACGCGGGCAAGACAATCGTGGTGATCATCGCCAGCTTCGGCGAACGTTACCTCTCGACCGTGCTCTACGAAGATCTGGCGGATTAGTGGTAGTTGAAGACGTTCGAAACGCTCGTCGGCGCGATCCCGCGGCGCGCTCGAGCTTCGAGGTCTGGCTGACCTACTCCGGGTTGCACGCCGTCTGGGGCTATCGAATCGCGCATCGGCTGTGGGGCTGGAGGCTGAAGACTGCGGCCCGTGCGACATCCCAATTCACTCGTTTTCTGACCGGCGTAGAGATTCACCCTGGGGCGGTCATCGGCCGCCGATTCTTCATCGACCACGGCATGGGCGTGGTGATCGGCGAGACCGCCGTGCTGGGCGACGACGTGCTGATGTACCACGGGGTGACCCTCGGCGGCACGAGCACGGTGGCGGGCAAGCGGCATCCGACCCTCGGAGATGACGTCGTCGTGGGTGCGGGGTCGACCGTCCTCGGCAATGTGAGCGTGGGATCCCACTCGGTGATCGGCGCGAATGCCGTCGTCGTGACGGATGCCCCGGCCGGCTCGCTGCTGGTGGGCTCGCCAGCCGCCGCGCGGCCTCGCGGCGCGGCAGCAGCCGAGACCTATTCGGATGCCGCGATCTACTACATCTGACCCGATCAGCCCTCCTGGGCCATCGCTTCGATCGCGGGAACCGCCGCGGCTAGCGCCGCGCTGTCTGCATCGCTCAGGCGGCTGCACAGCTCGGTGATCAG
Organism: Salinibacterium sp.; assembly: GCA_025352485.1. Classification (GTDB taxonomy): domain Bacteria; phylum Actinomycetota; class Actinomycetes; order Actinomycetales; family Microbacteriaceae; genus Rhodoglobus. The sequence continues at coordinate 4,275 of JANXTJ010000314.1, read as the reverse complement.
TTTGGCTCGCGCCGACCGCGCTTCCAGAACTTTCGCCGTTCCGGCGGCGGTTGCCGCAATCAGAAATGCCCGGCCGTCGGAGGGGTCGGCGGATCGCACGACCAGCCCCCGCGACTCCAGCTCGGTGACAAATCTGGTGGCGCTCGGCGCCGAGACCAGCTCGAGTTGGGCAAGCTCGGCGAGCCGCAGCGGCCCACGCTTGGCGATGGTGGCGAGCGCCGACAGCAGCCCATGGCTGAGGTCACCTCCCGCGACGCGCAGCAGCCGCGACAACCTGCCGAGCGACAGCGCCAGGCGGGCCGCAACGTCATCGTCGGTGCTCATGCGCCGACCCCCACGTGCTCGGCGACCGGAAGGCTCTCGTCGTGATGCATGTACTTCTTTCCGCGGGCGACCGAGGCAATCGCGCCGACAAACGACATTATCGCCGCGGCCAGAAACACGATCACCAGACCGTCATGGAACGGGCCGGAAATCAGCTGCGGGAAGAAGTTCTTTCCGGTCAGGGCGGCGACGTCGACGGGGTTCAGCGTCTCGAGTTGCCCGGTCGGGGCCAGCAGCGCCTGAATCGGGTTATAGCCGAGGAACGCGGCAAACAGGCTGCCGACCGGCGGGGTGTTGGCGACCGTCGTGGCGACCGAGCTCGCTACCCCGTGTGCGGTCAGGCCGGCTTTGAGAGCGCCCGGCAACGAGGCAGACAGCCCGGCGACCATCAGCGAGAAGAAGATGCCGATCGAGAGCGAGTTTCCCGCGTTGAGCAGCGAGCCGGCGAGCCCGGATGCCGAGCCGCGCTGGGAGGCCGGCACACTGTTCATGATTGCCGTGCGATTCGGCGCCGCGAACAGGCCGGAGCCGATTCCGTTGAGCCCGGTCAGCACGGCGAAGGCCCAGTACGGGAAGTCGACCGGCAGAAAGAGCAGCGCGATGAAACTCAGGCCACACAGCACGAGACCGAGCGTCGAGAACAGCCGAGCGCCAAAGCGATCAGACAGCGCGCCGGAGATCGGCCCGGCAACCAGGAAACCGGCGGTGAGCGGCAACAGGTAGATGCCCGCCCAGAACGGGGTGCTCTCGTAGCTGTAGCCGCGCAGCGGCAGCCAAATGCCCTGCAGCCAGATGATGAGCATGAACTGGAGGCCACCGCGACTGACCGCGGCGAGCAGGCCCGCAAAGTTTGCGGTGGCGAAAGCCCTGATGCGAAAGAGCGACACCGCAAACATGGGTTCGGGCGTGCGAATTTCGATCACCACGAAGGAAATCAGCAGCAGGATGCCGCCGAAGATGCCGCCGAGAACCCACGGGTTACCCCAGCCGGTCGAGCTGTCACCGTAGGGCTGGATGCCGTAGGTGATACCCGCCAGCAGCGCGGTGAGCCCCACCCCGAACGAGATATTGCCGGGCCAGTCCATCTTCGCTTTGCGCGGCGTGCCACTCTCGTGCAGCGAGGTGTAGCCCCAGATTGTGCCGATGATGCCGATCGGTACGCTCACGATGAAGACCGCACGCCAGTCGATTCCGGCGAGCAGGCCGCCCACGATGAGCCCGAGGAAGCTGCCCGCGATGGCCGCGACCTGATTGATGCCGAGGGCAAAGCCGCGTTTGTCGGCGGGAAAAGAGTCGGTGAGGATTGCCGTCGATGTCGCCATGAGCATCGCCCCGCCGACGCCCTGCACGAGCCGCCAGCCGATGATCCAGAGCGCCGCCGTGCCGCCATCGAAGGGCACGAGCGCGAGCGCGACGGCCGCCACCGTGAAGATCAGGAAGCCGAGGTTATAGATCCTGACCCGACCGTACATATCCGCGAGCCGGCCGAAACTGACGACGAGCACGGCCGTGATGAGCGTGTAGCCCATAATGATCCACAGCAGATAGCTCACATTTGCGGGTTCGAGCGGGTTGAGGTGGATGCCGCTGAAGATAGCGGGCAGCGAGATCAGTACGATCGACGAATTGATGGTGGCAATCAGCATGCCGACCGTCGTGTTGCTGAGGGCCACCCAGCGGTAGCGGGGGTCGTCACTGTGGAATGCGCCGGTGCGCGAACGAGCCATTGTCGAAGACACACTTTCGATTAGTTGTATGTAAGTAACTATCGTACGTCGGGATCGGGCACTACCGCGCGACGGCTTCCGGCCACGCTGGCAGCCCGCGGGCGCGCCCTGCCAGCGGCCCCCGCTCAGGCGAGCGCGAGGAGGGCGGCCGCGATGAGCGCGATAGCGAGCCCCGACCACTGCACAGCCGCGACACGTTCCTTCAGCACCACGGCCGCGAGCAGGATCGTGCCCGCGGGCGACAGGGCGTTCAGCACGGAGACTACCGAGAGGTCGCCGAGGCGCAGCGCCGCAAGAAAGAGCATGCTCGCGGCCGTGTCGGTGATCCCGGCGAGGATGGCCAGCGTGAAGCCCGACTTCCACCAGGGGGCGGGTAGCGGCGCTGGGGCTGGCCCGGCCACCAGCCGGCGCACGAGCACCGCGATCGACATGATCGCTGTCGACACGGCGAACACGACGATCAGCGGAGCCAGGCCGCTGTCGGGCGGCGACAGGTCGATCAGAAACAGGTAGAGTCCGACACCGACCCCGGCGCCGATGGCCATCAGAATCGCCCGCACACTCGGCCGCACCACGCGCCCTCCAGGCACGAAGCAGATCAGCACCACGGCGACGAGCCCGACAACGAGGCCGAGGTATCCGAGGGCGCTCAGCCGCTCTCCGCGCACAAACGCAATCGTGATCGGGATGACCGCGGAGACCAGCGCCATGATCGGCGCGAGGATCGACATCGGGCCGATCGCCAGGCATCCGTACAGCAGCGCGAGCGAGAAGGCGCCTGCCACCCCCGCGAGTGCACCCCAGCCGATGGCGCCGGGGCCGAACGTTGCGCCGAAGAAAAGCGCGGTGACACACAACATCAGCAGGCCGGCCAGCGACGTGATGGCGGTGACCTTTTCCGCGCGCATGCGCCCCGCCGCCAGCCCGCCGAAGAAATCGCTCGCCCCGTAGATTGTGCCGCCGAGCAGCCCCAACAGCGCACTTAGCATTGCCCCAGTCTGGCAGGCATGCCGAACAGGTCTGGGGTGCGACCTAGAATCGGCCCATGACGCCCGCGCTCTCCGTGCTCGAAAAGACCTTCGGGTACTCGAGTTTTCGGGGCCAGCAGGCCGAGATTATTCAGACGATGATCGACGGAGGCGACGCCCTCGTTTTGATGCCAACCGGCGGCGGCAAATCGCTGTGCTACCAGATCCCGGCCCTTGTTCGCGAGGGCACGGCGGTGGTGATCTCGCCCCTGATCGCCCTGATGCAAGATCAGGTGGATGCCCTCTCCGCCGTCGGGGTGCGTGCGGCGTTTCTCAACTCAACCCAGTCCGCGCACGAGCGCCAGGGCGTGGAGGCCGCGTTCGTCGCCGGCCAGCTCGATCTGCTGTACCTCGCCCCTGAGCGCCTTCGGGTGTCGTCGACCACCGACCTGCTCGCCCGCGGCACGATCGCGCTGTTCGCGATCGACGAAGCCCATTGCGTCTCGCAGTGGGGCCACGACTTTCGCCCCGACTACCTTCAGCTCTCGATTTTGCATGAGCGTTGGCCGGCTGTGCCGCGCATCGCGCTCACCGCGACGGCCACGGCGGCGACCCGCACCGAGATCGCCCAGCGCTTGCAACTGGGGGATGCGAAGCAGTTCGTTTCGAGCTTCGACCGTCCCAACATCCAATACCGCATCGAATCGAAACAGCAGCCGCTGCAACAGCTGCTCTCGCTGATCCGTACAGAGCACGCCGCAGACGCTGGCATCGTCTACTGCCTGTCCCGGGCATCCGTCGAAAAGACAGCGCAGTTTCTGGTGGATAACGGCATCGCCGCCCTGCCGTATCACGCCGGCCTCGATGCGAGGGTGCGGGCCGCGAATCAGAAACGCTTCCTGCGGGAGGAGAGCGTGGTGATGGTCGCGACGATCGCCTTCGGCATGGGCATCGACAAGCCCGACGTACGGTTCGTCGCTCATCTCGACCTCCCCAAGAGTGTCGAGGGTTACTACCAAGAAACGGGCAGGGCGGGCCGCGACGGTCTGCCCGCCACGGCATGGCTGGCCTACGGTTTGCAGGATGTGGTGCAGCAGCGCCGCATGATCGACCAGTCGGAGGGCAACCTGGCCCACCGTCGCAACCTCACCGCCCACCTCGATGCGATGCTCGCCCTCTGCGAGACCATTGAGTGCCGACGGGTGCAACTGCTGGCCTACTTTGGTCAGCGGTCTGAGCCGTGCATGAACTGCGAC
>JANXTJ010000303.1 GCA_025352485.1 Salinibacterium sp. | reverse complement strand
CACGGTGTCGAAGAACTGCCCGTCGACGCCGACCCTGATGGCAAACGACCGCGCGGTCTGGTTGACCCGCTGGGCGATCCATTTCAGGCCGCTGGGACCGTGATAGACCGCGTACATCGAGGCCATCACGGCGAGTAGCACCTGGGCCGTGCAGATATTTGAGGTGGCCTTCTCCCGACGGATGTGCTGCTCGCGCGCCTGCAGAGTCAGCCGGTAGGCGGGGTGGCCGACGGCATCCTGGGATACCCCCACCAGGCGTCCGGGAAGCTGGCGCTCGAGCCCCGCACGCACGGCCATGTAGCCCGCGTGTGGGCCGCCGAAGCCCATCGGCACGCCGAAGCGCTGTGATGTGCCGACCGCGACATCGGCGCCGAGTTCGCCCGGGGACGCGATGAGAGTGAGCGCGAGCAGGTCGGCGGCAACGACAGCAAAACCGCCACCCTGCTTGACGGATTCGATGACGGTAGACGGATCCCAGACCCGCCCCGATGCGCCCGGGTACTGCACAAAGACCCCAAAAGCCTCGGGGAGTTCGCCGCTGAGGTCGCACTCGTGCAGCTCGATTCCGACGGCGGCAGAGCGGTTGGCGAGCAGCGCTTTGGTCTGCGGTAGGGCATCGGAATCGACGATGAAGACGTTGGAGGCGGCGTGGGATGCGCGGCGCGCGAGCAGCATCCCCTCGACGACAGCGGTGCCTTCATCGAGCATCGACGCATTGGCCGTGGTCATCCCGGTCAGGTCGCAGACCATCGTCTGGAAGTTGATGAGCGCCTCGAGGCGGCCCTGTGAAATCTCGGGCTGGTAGGGCGTGTACGCCGTGTACCAACTCGGGTTCTCGAGCACGTTGCGCTTGATGACGGCAGGCGTGACGGTGTCGTAGTAACCGAGCCCGATCATCGACCGGCGCACCGTATTGCGGTTCGCGAAGGCGCGCAGCTCGGCGAGCGCTTGGCGTTCGGTGGCGGCGGGCGGGATGCTGGACTCAAGCAGCGGCCGCACGTGAATGGAGTCAGGCACGGCGGCCTCGACGAGCGCCTCGACGGTGGCGTAGCCGACGGCGGCGAGCATGGTGGCCTGCGCCACAGCATCCGTTCCAATATGGCGGTCGGCAAATAGCTCGGGCACTACGGACCCGTCAAAGCGGTGTACGCGTCAAAATCGAGCAGCTCGGGCAGCTCGGTGAACTGCACCTTGATGAGCCAGCCGGCGCCGAACGGATCGCTGTTCAGCAGTTCGGGGCTCGCCGTGACGGCATCGTTTGATTCGACGACGGTGCCATTGACCGGCGCGAACAGCTCACCCACCGACTTGGTGGACTCAATCTCGCCGACAACCTTGCCCTCGGCGACAGTTGACCCGACGGCGGGCAGGTCGACGAAGACGATATCGCCGAGCTTCTGGGCGGCGTATGCGGTGATCCCCACGGTCGCGATCGAGCCCTCGACGAGCACCCACTCGTGTTCGGCCGTGTACTGAAGGTCGGTGATGTCAGCCATGGTTTTCCTTGCGTTCGTCGGGGGCGGTCTGGTGTTTGTCGGGGGCGGTATAGAAGGGCAGTGCGATGACGGATGCCGCGACGCGCGACCCGCGCACGTCCAGTTCGAGCGCGGTGCCAGGCTCGCTCAGCGCGGCATCCAAGTAGGCCATCGCGATCGGATAACCGAGCGTCGGGGAGAGCGCGCCGCTGGTGACGGTGCCGACGGAGGTGTCGCCGTCGAAAATGGAATACCCGGCACGCCCCGCGCGCTTGCCGTCGGACCGCAGGCCGACCAGCACCCGCGCGCCCCCGGGCGGGCCGGCCTCGACCGCGGCCCTGCCGACAAAGTCGCCCTCCTTAGCCAGATTGACCACCCGGCCGAGCCCGGCCTGCACGGGGAACGTGGTGAGGTCGAGTTCGTGGCCATAGAGCGGCATTCCCGCCTCGAGGCGCAGGGTGTCGCGGCTGGCGAGGCCGGCCGGGACGAGCCCAGTTCCGGCACCCGCGGCGGCGATGGCGGCCCACAGTGCGGCCGCGGCATCCGGTGCGACATAGAGCTCGTAGCCGTCTTCGCCGGTATATCCGGTGCGGGCAACAAGCAGGTCGTGCGCCCCGAACCGGCCGGGAGTGGATCGGTAGTACTTCAGATCGGCGAGCCCGGTGATGTCGACGCCGGCCACCCGGGCAAGGATCTCGAACGACTTCGGGCCCTGCACGGCGATGAGGGCGAAGTCGTCGCTTGAATCGAGCACCGCACAGTCGAACGCGGCGGCCCGTTCGATCAGTTCGGCCGCGACGACCTCCCGGTTGGAGGCATTGGCGACCACGAGGAAGTGGTCATCCCCGGTGCGGTAGACGACGAGGTCGTCGACGATGCCGCCGTCGGGCGCGAGCAGCAGGCTGTATTTCGCCTGCCCGATGGCGATAGCGGAAAGCTTGCCGGCGAGCGCGAAATCGAGGGCCTGCGCCGCCTGCCGGCCCGACACCCAAATTTCGGCCATGTGCGACAGGTCGAACAGCCCGGCCGCGGTGCGCACCGCGTGATGTTCGGCGAGGTCGGAGCTGTAGCGCACCGGCATCTGCCAGCCGGCGAAGTCGGTGAACGTCGCGCCCGCCGCGACATGAATATCGTGCAGGGGACTGTGCCGCTCTGAGGCATTAGTCGGGATGGAATCGGTCACGGAGTTCTCCTGGCACGAGGCTGCGGGTGGAACTCCCCCTCTGTGTTGGAGCCTGAGAGTTTCACGCGGCCCGTTGCGACACGGAGCGTTTTCACCGACGGCGGCTCGTGCAATCCACGAGCGCTTTCCAGAGTGGCCAGTTCGATGCGGTACGGGTACCTGAGAGATTGGCGGGGAGGCTTGCTCCTTCGGTGCCGGCGTACCCGTGTTGGATGGGCAGTGCCCGGCTCTCCCGCATCGTGTTGCGGCCCGATGTTCTGTTGTAGCGCCAGCCTAGCAAGGAGACGGCGGGATGCCCGCCCTGGCGGTGCTTGCTTGCTCCGGCGCCCTAGTCGCCCTCGCCGTGCGCTACTGCTCGGAGTCGTCCTCGCCCTCATCGGCCGTCCAGGCCAGGGTGAGAGTCTGCTCCGCCAGGTTCGTGAACTCGATCACGAGGTCGAGCAACTGCTTGGCGGTCGTCGAGCGCAACAGCGCGAGTTGATCGATCGAGCCGAGCGGCGCGATCGCGGCCAGCTGCCACGCCGCCGCAACCGGGTCTGGCGACAGCTCCACCTCGGCCGACCACGCGGCGTCGGTGAATTCGCTCGCCTTCGCCAGGGTGCGCCGCACCGTGCGCTCTGCACTCTCCAGCAGAGGAGCGAGCGAATCGTCCCACTGGAGATCGGGCAGTTCGCGCACCTCGGCCCGGGGATGCGGGTCTTCCTCCAGCCACTGGATCACCTCACAGCGTCGGCCGCCCGCCGCGACGAGCGCGAAAAAACCGTCACCAGCCTCGAGCTGGGTGATGCGCGCAATGGTGCCGTACCCGAAGCGCTGCTCCCCACCGCCCACCTCCTGGCCGCGCTCGATGAGCACCACGCCAAATTCGGCCGACTCCTCCTGTAGCACCCGAGACAGGAGCACGACATAACGCTCCTCGAAGACCCTGAGTACGAGCGGCATGTGCGGGAACAGCACGGAACCGAGCGGGAACATCGGGAGCAGCGTCATCCACTCAGAAAACCATGCCAGGCGCACGAATACCAGCGCTCAGCCGAATCGACTATCGTCGCAGCGTGGCAAAATCGCGGGCACGGCACTCGGCACCCGGTTCGGGAACCCCGCGGGTAAGCCGGGGGGTCTGGGTCATTTCGGCGGCGTCCGGGCTGCTGCTGGTCTGCAGCATTCTGGCCAGCATCGCGATGCCGGCAGCGAGCTCCGGATCGGCGGCGGGCGTGGTTGCCAGCCGCGCGGCCACCTCGACCTTCGACCTCAAAGGCTTCGCGAAGGGCCCGACCAAACCCACGC
>JANXTJ010000215.1 GCA_025352485.1 Salinibacterium sp. | reverse complement strand
GCGCGACATCCCGAGCGCGGCGCCCGCGATCACCACAAGGCCGATCACCACTGCACAATTTGCGCCGGAAACCGCCGTTAAGTGACTCAGCGAGCTGCTTTTCATTGCGGCGCTGAGTTCAGTACTGACGGCACTGGTGTCGCCGATCGCGAGCCCGGCAAGCAGGTCGCCGCCGTCGCCGGGCAACGCCGTCGCCGCGCCGAGGAACCCCGACCGTAGCCCATTGGCCCAGTCGAGAAACCACGGTGGGTCTCCGACTGTGATCGGGGGATTTTCCGTGAAGAAGAGGAAAGCGATGTCGTCGCCGGGCTCGGCCGCGGTGAGGGTACCGGTGAGTGAGATTGTCGCGCCGATCCCGATCCGCTGCGGCGGCCGCTCACCGAAGACCAGAACGGGAACGGTCACGCGATCCTCCCCGACCCGGATCAGGGTCGCACCGAAGGAGCCCCGGCCCGGCAGCACCGTTGCTGTCGTCGTCGCGAGGGCGACCACCAGACGCCCTGAGCTCGCCGCGGCGACGAGGGTGGTGGGCTGCCTCCCCGGTGACTGGATAGCGGTGGCCGTGCAGCACAGTGCCGCGGCCGCCAGCGCGAGGGCTGCCACCGCGCTGAATCGCAGCCGTAGGGCAAGAAGTACCCCTGCCGCCAGCCACAGGCCGACGGCGACCGGCAACGCGGCGCCGGGGACGGCGATGATGAAGCCAGCGGCGGCCCACGCGGCGACTCCGGGCAGGCCGAGCCGCAGGTCGATTGTCATACCGTGACGAGATCTTTCAGGCCCTCGAACGTTTTGTCGCCGATGCCCGTGACACTCATGAGATCTTCGATGGTCGCGAATCTTCCGTTCGCTTCCCGCCACGCGATGATTCGGGCTGCCATCGCGGGGCCCACTCGCGGCAGAGTTTCGAGGATGGTCTCGTCGGCAGTATTGATATTGACGATTCCACCCGCGCTGGTTCCGACGGCGGCAGCCGGCGTTTCGCCCAGCGCCGGAACATAGATCTGCTCGCCGTCAACCAGAAACCTGGCGAGGTTGAGCTGGGAGCGGTCTGCTGTTTCGGTGAACCCCCCGGCGGCGGCCACGACGTCGACGGCGCGGTCCCCCTCGCGCACCTGGTAGAGGCCGGGCCGCGTGACCGACCCGAGAATGTGCACGAAAATCTGCGCTCCGGTTGGCGGTGCCGCGGATGCCGTACCGGCGGGCCGCGCGACATCAGCCGCCGATCCGTGCTCGCCCAGCGCCGACACCAGCACGGCGCAGCCCAGCGCAACGAGCAGCAGTACCGCGACGGCGCCGAGGCGCACCCGAAGACGGGCACGTCGGGCGTCAAGCACTTCATCCACGTGCCGACGCTAGGCGGCGCCACGCTGCGGGGTACCCGCCGCGCCAAAGCTGTGGGCTACACCGGCCGAGTGGCGATGTTGACGATGCGAGGGGCACGCACGATGCGGCACGCACGTCGCGGCAATCATGTACCAAAACAAGGCGAAACTGTATTTGAAGGTATGACCTCCATCAGCATCAGCGCTGCCCGCGCGAAGCTCCCCGAGCTCATTGCCCGAGCTCGCAGAGAGGCGATCTTCGTTGAGCGTCACGGCAAGACCGAGGCGGTTATCGTGAGCCCAGAACAGTACGACCGCATGATGGACGCCCTCGAGGAGGCCGAGGATGCCCGCACGTTCGACGAGGCCATGGCCGACGAGGGCGAAAACATCCCATGGGCTCAGGCGAAGGCCGACCTCGGCCGGGAATGAGCAAATATCAGTCGCCGAAGACCCTCGCCGCCCGGCGCCGAGGCACTGAAGGCCGGCCAGGGCTTCGTGTGCGAGTCGGCAACGACAGCATCCTCTACAGCGTCGAGCACGGCGTGCTGTTAGTCGTGATCGTCACGGTCGGACATCGCAGAGATGTCTATCACGTCTAGCGGGCAAGTACAGCTAGGAAGTCCCGGCTTTTCGCCGCCGTCGTAATCCACGCCCTGATCTGCGCCGCCGCGACCGCCCGCCCGGGCGTGATCCGCTGCCGTCTGGATGCTCAACGGGCTGGTGCAGGATGTCCGGATCCCCGTTGCCGCCGCCGAAGACGGCGATGAGACCCTGTGCCACGCCCGCGGCGAAGCTGACCAAACGAAGATAAAGCCACCCGATCCGCATTCGGCCTACGGTACGTCATTGGCGTGCGCCAGCGGAAGAACCGCGCCACGCTGCGGGGTACCCGCCGCGCCAAAGCTGTGGGCTACACCGGCCGAGTGGCGATGTTGACGATGCGAGGGGCACGCACGATCACGTTGACAATTTCGCGATCACCGATCGAGCGCTGCACGCTCGCGGAGGCTCTGGCGAGCTTCTCGAGATCCTCGCCGGAGATCTTCGGGGACACCTCAAACTTGTCGCGCACCTTGCCATCGACCTGCACCACCGCGATCAGGGAATCCTCGATGAGAAGCGTCGGGTCGGCCTTACGCCAGCCGGCGAAGGCGACGAAAGGCGGGTAACCCAGCATCTCCCACATCTCTTCGGCCGCGTAGGGGGCGAACAGGCTCAGGGCGACGGTGACGGCCTCTGTCGCCTCGCGGACGGCGGCATCCGCGGGCCCGGGCGCGCCGTCGATGGCCTTGCGGGTGGCGTTCACGAGCTCCATAATGCGAGCGATTGCCACATTGAACTTGGTGGCCTCGATCATGGCGGGCACGTCATGCAGGAAGCGATGCGTCTGGCGGCGAAGCGACAGGTCGCCGGTCTTCCAGTCGACCTCCGGCGCGCTCGTAACGTCGTTAGCGAGCCGCCACGCGCGGGCAAGGAACTTCGCGCTTCCAGCCGGGGAGACATCCTCCCAGTTGATGTCATCTTCCGGCGGCCCGGCGAAGGCCATCGTGAGCCGGATCGCGTCGACACCGTGCGAGTCGAGCTCGTCGCCGAGGTTAACACCACCTTTCGACTTCGACATCTTTGAGCCGCCGGAGAGCACCATGCCCTGATTGAGCAACGCGCTGAACGGCTCGGTGAAGCTGATGTAACCGAGGTCAAACAGCACCTTCGTGATGAAGCGCGCGTAGAGCAGGTGCAGGATCGCGTGCTCGACTCCCCCGACATACTGGTCGACCGGAGCCCACTTGTCGGCCTCTTTCGGGTCGAAGGCCTGCAGGTCGTCGTGCGGGTTGAGGAAGCGAAGAAAGTACCACGAGCTGTCGACGAAGGTGTCCATCGTGTCGGGGTCGCGCAGCGCCGGTGTGCCATCGATCGGGTTCGCGACGTTCACCCAGTCGGTGGCGGCGGCCAGCGGCGACTTGCCCTTGGGCTGAAGATCGAGGCCATCGGTAGGCGGCAGAACGACCGGCAGTTGGTCGAGCGGCACGGGAATAAGTGCGCCATCGGCGCCGTGCACGATCGGGATCGGGGTGCCCCAGAACCGCTGTCGGCTGATCAGCCAGTCGCGCAGCCGATAGACCTTCGCCGCACGCCCACCGCCGGTCGCCTCCAGCTGCTCAATGATGCGCTTGATGGCGTTGTTCTTGCTCAGACCGTCGAGCGGGCCGGAGTTGATCATCCTGCCCTCGCCCGCCAGCGCGATGCCGGTCTCGGCGGGGTTGAGTGGCGGCAGATCGTCTGGCAGGATCGCCTGACCGTGCTCGTCGAGTTCGAGCACGGGGATCGCCCCGGTCACCGGCGCGTTGATGTCGACAACGACGCGCACCGGAAGCCCAAATTTGCGCGCGAAATCGAGGTCGCGTTGGTCATGGGCTGGCACGCCCATGACGGCTCCGTGGCCGTAGTCGGCGAGTACGTAGTCGGCCGCCCAGACCGGAAGGCGTTCCCCGTTTGCCGGGTTGATCGCGAACCGGCCCAGCGGCACGCCGGTCTTCGGGCGCGAGGCATCCTGTCGCTCGATCTCGGTGTTTTTCTGCACAAGCTCGAGGTACGTGGTGAAGTCGCTCTTCGTCTGCGCGTCAGCGGACGCCACCAGCTCGGCGGCGAGATCGGAGTCGGGGGCAACGACCATGAAGGTCGCGCCATAGAGGGTGTCTGGCCTGGTGGTGAATACGGTGAGCTTCTCGGCGCGCCCCTCGATCTCGAAGTCGACGTCGGCACCGATGGAACGGCCGATCCAGTTGCGCTGCATCGCGATGACTTTGCTCGGCCAGGTGCCCTCGAGCTGGTTGAGGTCATCGAGCAGCCGGTCGGCGTAGTCGGTGATCTTGAAGTACCACTGCGTCAGCTTCTTCTTGACCACGACAGCGCCGGAGCGGTCGGACGTGCCATCAGCGAGCACCTGCTCATTAGCCAGAACCGTCTGGTCTATCGGGTCCCAGTTGACCCAGCTCTCTTTGCGGTAAGCCAGACCCTTTTCGAACAGCTTAAGAAACAGCCACTGGTTCCACTTGTAATACTCGGGGTCACTGGTGTGCAGTTCGCGATCCCAGTCGAAGCTCGGCGCGTAGCGCTTGAACGACTCCTTCTGCTGGGCGATGTTGGCGTAGGTCCAGTCGCGTGGGTTCACACCGCGCTTGATCGCCGCGTTCTCGGCCTGCAGGCCGAACGAATCCCAGCCGATCGGGTGCAGCACGTTGAAACCCTGCTGACGCCAGTAGCGGGCCGGGATGTCGCCGAGCGCGAACGCTTCGGCGTGGCCCATGTGCAGGTCGCCGGAGGGATACGGAAACATATCGAGAATGTATTTGCGCGGCCGAGTGTCGGCGGAGTCGGTCGAGAACGGCTTGCGCTCCTCCCAAATCGGGCCCCATTTGGCCTGGAGAGCTGCGAAATCGTAGCCAGGCACGTCGTCACGGTCGTCGTGCTGGCGGGGGGTGTCGCGCTGATCGGTCACGGAGATCTCAATTCATTGCCGTGCGGGTGGGGTGTGCCGATCACCGTTGATCGAGATGGCCATTCGTCGCGGAACGAACGGCCCCACAAGGCTACCGGTGATGCCGCCGAAAGCGGATTCAGCGGCATCCCGGCCCGCTACGGCGCAGCGCGCTGATCAGGTTTCTTGGGCTCGGCAGCTGCTGCCGGCTTCAGCCGAGGGCTGCTCGGATTGAGCAGGGAGTGCTTGCGACCGTAGCTGAAGTAGACCGCGAGCCCGATGACGAGCCACGCGGCGAATCGCAGCCAGGTCTCCCAGGGTAGGGAGGCGACCAGCCAGAGCGAGAATCCGATCCCGATTATCGGCACGATCGGCATCAAAGGAAGACGGAAGGTGCGGGGAATTTCCGGGTGTCGGTAGCGCAGCGCGATGACGGCGAAACACACGACGACAAACGCAATCAGGATGCCGATATTGGTCAGTTCAGCCACGATGGTGATTGGCAGGAAGCCCGCGAAAAGTGCAGCGCCCCCGCCGACGATCCAGGTGACTCGCGTGGGGACGTGCCGCTTGGCATCCGTCTTCGCGAACCACTTCGGCAACAGCCCATCGCGGCTCATCGAGAACCAGACCCGGGTGGCGCCGAGCATGAACGTGACCATCACGGTCACGATGCTGACGATCGCCCCAATGGCGAC
>JANXTJ010000196.1 GCA_025352485.1 Salinibacterium sp. | reverse complement strand
CGCGGAAATCGCGGCCGAGAGGTCGAACGTCAAACTCGGCGGCGATAGTACTGCCAGCGCGGTTCGCGACGCCAGCGGCCCTGCAAATACAGAATCTTCTTCACTAAATGGATCGCGCTCGCCTACGACCTCAATCGCGACGTTGCTGCGTCCGGGTGGCCAGGCCAGCCGACTCCAGATGGTTCTGGAATCGACTGACCCGGCACTGTACGGACTATTCGCCGAGGGCGAAGACCGTGTACTTTGCGATGTTGTCAGCGTTGATGAGGATGCAGTCGAAGGACTGCTTCTCGGTGGCAACGCCGGTCTTGCCGGTGCGGATGAAGGAGTCAGCCTGGTCGACTGCGGCCTTGGCGTAAACCGTTACCGGCTGGATGACGCTGTAGGCCAGGGTTCCGGCCTTGATCGCCAACGCGCCATCCGGGGAGCCATCGAAGCTGCCGAGGACGAGGGTCTTGCCGGCTTCCTTGAGCGCGGCAATTGCACCGACGGTCATGATGTCGCTACCGGAGATCATTCCCTTGATGCCGGGGTGAGCGGTCAAGAGCGTCTGCATCTTGTCGTGACCCTGCTTGGTGTCCCAGTTCGCAACTTCCTGGCCGACGAGCTTCATGTCCGGGTACTGCGAGAGCACCGACTTGTAGCCGTTGGAGCGGGTTGCCGCGTTGTTGTCAGACGGCTTGCCGAGAAGCTCGACGTAGTCACCCTTGCCGCCCATGGCCTTGACGAACTCGGTCGCGCCGAGGGCTGCACCCTGAGCGTTGTTCGCGACGAGCTGGCTCTTGGCCAGGCCCTCCTTGTTGATCTCGGAGTTCACGAGGAACACCGGGATCTTGGCCGTAACAGCCTTCTGGACTGCTCCGATCGAGCCACTGGCGTCGGCTGGGTCAAGAACGATGGCAACCGACTTGTTGGTGATTGCGGTGTCGATCAGGTCGCTCTCGGCCTTGGTGTCGCCCTTGTGCGCAGAGATGGTGGCCGTGTAGCCCAGCTTCTCTGCCTCGGCCTTGGCCGAGTTGCCCTCAACGGTCCAGTACGGGTTGGACGGGTCGTTGACGATGATAGTGATGAGTCCGCCGGCCTTGGCCGCCGGTGCTCCCGTGCTGGTCGATGCGCATCCGGCCAACGCCACTAACGTGACGGCGACGGCGAGCGCTGCTGCTGCTTTGCGAAACATGCTGCGATTCCTTTCGGGGGTGAATCGTCGACCGACGAGTGTCAGTCGACGCTCTTCGCTCGTGCCGCCGGAACCGGAGTCTCGGATTGGCTCGGCGAAGAAGTTTGTGGTGTTGCCGGCGATGAAGGGGATGCTGCCTTGCGGCCCTTGTATTGCACCGCGTTGAGCAGAACGGCGAGCACGATGACTCCGCCCTTGAAAATCATCTGCCAGTACTCGGAAACGCCGACGAGCACGAGTCCGTCTGAGAGGAAGCCGATGACGAAAGCGCCCAGCAGGGTGCCGCGCACCGTTCCGCGCCCGCCCATGAGGCTCGCCCCACCAATGACCACCGCGGCGATGGCGGTGAGCTCGAAGGTTTGACCAGAGGTCGGGTTAGCCGAGGTGAGTTCGGAGGCGATGACCAGTCCGGCGATAGCGGCACAGACACCGGAAATCACGTACACGCGAACCTTGACCCGCTTGACGGGAATACCCGACAACTCAGCCGCGCGTTCGTTGCCACCTGAGGCATAGACCCAACGGCCGAAGACGGTGCGATTAAGTACCCCGCTGGCGGCGAGGGCAAGGCCGGCCATGATGACAACGCCGAGGGGAACGCCCAAGACAGACTCGAATCCGAGCCAGTCGAAGCCCGTATTACCGAGGCTAGGGCTACCCACGAGGTTCGGGTAGGTCAGTCCACCCGTGATCAGGAGGGCCGCTCCGCGCACCACGTAGAGCATGCCCAGCGTGGCGACGAATGGCGCGACCTTGAAGCGGGCGATCAACACGCCGTTGATCAGGCCGACCAGAGCGCCCGCGGCAATCGTGATGATCACCACGACCCAGACGGCCGGGAAGAGCTTCGCGCCGAACGCCGGAATCGCAACACCCTGCATGAGGGCGCCCGCCACAATTCCCGTGATGCCGACCGTCGAGCCAACCGACAGGTCAATGCCGCCGTTCAGGATGACAAACAGCATGCCGATCGCGAGGATCGCGAACACCGCAACGTGCTGCGACATCTGCAGCAGGTTATTGACGGTGAAGTAGTACGGCGACAACGAGGAGAAAATGATGATGATGGCAATGAGCGCAAAAAATGCACGCCCCTGCAACAGAATTGCCCCGATGTCGAATGTGCGACGGTCACGCGTGACCTGTGGCTTGAGTTCGCTTGATGTGCTCATTGAGTATTCGATTCCGTTCGTGAACTAAGCAATCACGGCTTCACCGGATGCGGACATAATTTCTTCTTTGCTTGCAGTGGGAGCGAAGGACGCAACGACGCGTCCCTTGCGCATCACAATCGTTCGGTGGGCGATAGTGAGGCACTCGCCAACCTCTGACGTCGAGTACACAATGGCGAG
>JANXTJ010000187.1 GCA_025352485.1 Salinibacterium sp. | reverse complement strand
CGTCGAATGCGGGCGCCGCCCTCGAGTCGGCTGGCCAGAGCCAGCAGGTTGCGGTGAACCAGTTGGCGACCGGTCTTGGAATCGGCATCGCACTGCTGCCGATCATTACGATCCTGCTGTTCTGGCTGGTGCCGCGCATTCGGTTCGTTCGCAAGGCCGGGCGGGCGAAGGCGATAGTGGCAACCGGTGCAGGCATCGATCTACTAGCGCTGCGGGCTCTCGCCACTCAGAAGATCACTGCTCTCTCTGCAGTCAGCCCGGACGCGATGGCAGCCTGGCGCCGCGGCGATGAGAAAGTCATGCGCGAGCTTGCTCAGCTCGAGTTGAAAAGCTCCGGCGTGCGCATGAGTGACTGAGCCTCTCGGGTCGTTTCGTTAGGATGATGAGCATGTCAGGCCACTCTAAATGGGCAACCACGAAGCACCAGAAGGCGATCAAGGACCAGCGCCGCGCCAAGTCGTTTGCCAAGCTCATCAAGAACATCGAAGTTGCAGCCAAAATGGGCGGTGCAGACCTGTCGGGTAACCCGACACTTGTCGACGCCATCCAGAAGGCGAAGAAGACCTCTGTACCCAACTCGAATATCGACTCGGCGGTTAAGCGCGGCTCCGGGCAGCTCGGCGAGGCCGTCGACTACATGACGATCATGTACGAGGGCTACGCCCCCAACGGCGTCGCGCTGCTGATCGAGTGCCTGACCGACAACAAGAACCGTGCAGCAGCCGAGGTGCGCACCCTGATGAACCGCAACGGAGGCACCATGGGTGACCCCGGCAGCGTCGCCTACAACTTCACCCGCAAGGGCGTCATCTCGATCACCAAGACCGATGCGGTGACCGAAGACGACATCCTGCTCGCCGTGCTTGAAGCCGGCGCCGAAGAGGTCAACGACCGCGGCGAAGGATTCGAAGTCATCACCGACACCGCCCACCTTGTCGCGAGCCGCGAGGCGCTGCAAGCTGCCGGAATTGACTACGACTCGTCGGAGGCCGAGTTCGTGCCGAACCTCACTGTTGAGGTCGACGCCGAGACCGCACGCAAGGTCATGCGGCTCATCGATGCCCTCGAAGATTCTGAAGACGTTCAGAACATATATTCGAATTACGACGTGTCTGCCGCGGTTCAGGCCGAATTGGACGAAGACTAGGGCCATGACGCTTCGGGCCTATCCTCCGCTGAGAGTGCTGGGTATCGATCCAGGTCTCACCAGATGTGGGGTGGGAATTGTGGATGTCACGGCCACCCGCAAGGCCAGCCTCGTGTATGTCGAGGTAATCCAGACCCCTCCCGATATGCCGCTCGAGCAGCGCTTGCTTGCCATCGCCACCGGGATCGCGCACGCCCTCGACACCCACAATCCGACCGCCGTCGCCCTGGAGCGAGTTTTCGCACAGCACAACCTGCGCACGGTCATGGGCACGGCCCAGGCCAGCGGGGTGGCCCTGCACCTTGCGGCATCCCGCGGGCTCGCGGTGGGACTGCACACGCCGAGCGAGGTCAAGGCAGCTATCACCGGTTACGGTGCGGCCAACAAGGCCCAGGTCGGCACGATGGTGGCGAAGGTGCTCGGCCTTGCCGAGATCCCGCGCCCTGCGGATGCCGCAGATGCCCTCGCCCTGGCCATCTGCCATGCCTGGAAGGGCCCGGCCCTCGCCATCGCCGGAGCAGCCCTCACCCCTGCGCAGCGCGCCTGGCAGGATGCCGAGCGCTCCGCCACAAGGATGTCGTCGTGATTGCCACGGTGCGGGGAACCGTGCTGGTTGCCGCGGGTACCACCGTCGTGGTGGAGGTCGGCGGGGTCGGGCTTTCAGTGCAGGTGACGCCGCCGCACGCCCTCTCCCTGCGGGTCGGCGGCGAAGCGTTCCTGCGCACCGCCCTGATCGTGCGCGAAGATGATCTTTCGCTTTACGGTTTCGCCGAGGTAGAAGAACTCGCGGTCTTCGACCTGCTGCGCGGGGTGACCGGCGTTGGCCCCAAAAGTGCCATGGGTGTGCTTGCGGCGATGGCGCCGGGCGAGATCGCGCAGGCCGTCGCCAGAGAAGATGACGCGGCGTTCCGCAAGGTTTCCGGCATCGGGCCCAAAACTGCCAAGCTCATCGTCATCTCGCTGGCAGGAAAACTGCTGGGCATCGCCGCAACCCGAGCGTTTGCCCCCATCACCACGACCGTGAGCGAGGACGTCACGGTGGCGCTGGTTGGCCTCGGCTGGCCGGAGCGGATCGCCATCCAGGCCGTTGAAGATGCCGCTGCCGCAGCGACGGACTCGGAGCGCGCGGCCGTGCCGGCGCTACTCAGGCTCGCCCTGGCTCACCTTGGGCCGCAGGGAGCCTCGACCAGGTGACGGACTCGATAGTGCAGCCCACGCCGGAGTCGGAGGCCGAACTCGCCTTCGAGGGCGCGTTGCGACCGAAGTCTCTGGCCGAGTTCATCGGCCAGACCAAGGTGCGCGGGCAGCTGCAACTGCTGTTGCAGGCGGCCGCGATGCAGAATCGCACGCCCGACCACATCCTGCTCGCGGGCCCGCCTGGCCTCGGCAAGACGACGCTCGCGATGATCGTGGCGCACGAGAGCGGGCGGCCGTTGCGGATGTCGAGCGGACCGGCCATCCAGCATGCGGGGGATCTCGCGGCCGTGTTGTCGTCGCTCGTGCCCGGTGAGGTGCTGTTCATCGACGAGATCCACCGGATGGCACGCTCCGCTGAAGAGATGCTTTATTTGGCGATGGAAGATTTCCGCATCGACATCATGGTCGGCAAGGGGGCGGGCGCGACATCCATCCCGCTGGATCTCTCGCCGTTCACCCTGGTCGGCGCGACGACGCGATCTGGGCTGCTGCCGAATCCGCTGCGCGATCGGTTCGGGTTCACCGCCCACCTCGAGTTTTACGACGAGACCGAACTTGAGCAGGTACTGGTTCGCGCTGCCAGACTGCTCGACCTCGATATCGACAGGGATGCCCTCGCCGAGATTGCCGGCCGGTGCCGGGGCACCCCGCGCATCGCGAACCGGCTGCTGCGTCGGGTGCGGGATTACGCGCTGGTCCATGGCATTGGTGGCATTGTGGCCGTGCATGCCGCCCTCGAGCTCTACGACGTGGATGAGCTGGGTCTCGACCGCCTTGACCGCGCTGTCATGCAGACGGTGCTCACGCGCTTCGATGGCGGACCGGTCGGGCTCAACACCCTCGCCGTCTCGGTGGGGGAGGAATCGGAGACGATCGAGTCGGTCGTGGAGCCGTTCCTCGTGCGCATCGGTCTACTCACCCGCACCCCGAGGGGCAGGGTTGCGACGCGGGAAGCGTGGAAGCACTTCGGGCTGCGACCGGTGCAGACGGCCAGCGGCAGCGTCGGGCTATTCGGGGATGACCTATAATTCTGAATGGCCCTTCAGCCGGTCTGTTTAGACTGGCTGGCCACAGACTCCCCTCGGAAGGTAAATCATGGACCCGTTGACTATTGGGATGCTCGCCGTCCTCGCGGTACTCGTATTCTTCATGTTCCGCAACAGCCGCAAGCGCAAAGCACAGCAGGAAGAGCTGCGTTCCGCCATTGTTCCCGGCAAGCAGGTCATGACCAACTTCGGCATGTTCGGCACGCTCAAGTCGATTGACGAGGTCTCTAACGAGGCGCAACTCGAAATTGCCAAGGGCGTCGTCGTCACCGTGCACCGCCAGACCATCGCCAAGGTCGTTGAACCGACCGATGTCGACTCCAGTGCGCCGCGTTCGGTCGAGGAGGCCATGGCAATCGCTAACCGTGAAGCCGAGGAGCGCGAGTCCAAGGGTGTTGAGCTCAACAAAGACACCGCGATTGCGCTCGGCGAGCCCGCCTATGGCGAGCGTGTTGACACTGCGGCCAAGAAGCCTGTGCGACGCACGGCCAAAAAGGCCGCTGAGTAACTACTAACCTGTGTGCTAGCCGTTTCGCGGCTGGCATCCTCTCGGGTGCGCGCTTGCGCTGCAAGCCCGCTCATAGAAAGCTGAGTTCGTAGGTGGCTAGATCTACCCCCGTGAAGAAAGCATGGCGCTCTCTCACCTGGCTTGCCGTCATAATCGTCGGACTTATCGCCCTGAACGGTGCCGGTGTGCTGTTCTCCGGGGCGTCGTGGGCGCCGAAGCTTGCGCTCGACCTCGAGGGCGGTACGCAGATCATTCTCGCGCCGAAGCTCGAGAGCGGGCAGACGGTGTCGGCCGAACAACTCGCGCAGGCCGTGTCGATCATTCGCCAGCGCATCGACGCCAGCGGTGTCTCCGAGGCGGAGATCAACACGCAGGGTTCCCAGAACATTGTCGTGTCGATCCCGGGTATTCCCGACGACGAGACGCTTCGGCGCATCGAGTCGTCGGCGAAGCTCGAGTTTCGTCCGGTAATTTACACGCAGGCCGCGGCCACCGATGCCACCGGCAGCACCTCGACCCCGACGCCGACCGACTCCGCTACTGCGACCCCGACCCCGTCACTCGCGACGACGTCGACGGCACCCCCTACCGACCCGAGCGACCCGAACTGGGTGAGCCCTGCGCTGTTCCAGCAATACCAGGCCTTCAAGTGCAAGTCGCTCGACACGCTCGAGACGAACATTGCACCGGCGAATGAGCCGCTCATCACCTGCCAGACCGATGGCACCGCGAAGTTCATCCTCGGCCCCGTCGAGGTGGCGGGTACGACAATCTCTGACGCCTCGAGCGGCCTCATCTCCAGTAGCCAGGGCGTAAGCACCGGCCAGTGGGGCGTGTTCATCAAGTTCAACGACACGGGTACCGCGCAATTTGCGGCGGTCACTCAGCGTCTCTTCGGATATGACTCGAAGACCGACGTGCGCAACCGGTTCGCGATCGTGCTCGACGGCAAGGTGATCTCGGCTCCCACCACTCAGGGCATCATCACGGACGGCAAACCGCAGATCAGCGGTTCGTTCACGCAGGCTTCCGCGAAGACCCTGGCCGACCAGCTGAAATTCGGCGCGCTCCCGATTAGCTTCACGGTGCAGTCCAACGACACGATTTCGGCGACCCTCGGTTCGTCCCAGCTCATCAGCGGCCTGCTCGCC
>JANXTJ010000129.1 GCA_025352485.1 Salinibacterium sp. | reverse complement strand
CGTCGACGCCCGCGTCATACTTCCATCTCCTGCGCCGCCAGGCCTACGCTCGCCCCCGACGCCCGCTGGTGGTCTTCACCCCCAAAGCGATGCTGCGGTTGCGCGGCGCCACCAGCGAGATCGCTGACTTCACGCAGGGTCGCTTCGAGCCGGTGCTCGACGACAGCCGCCTCCCACTGAGGGAAGGCGCAGATAAGGCAAGCGTCCGCCGCGTCGTCATCACCGCTGGCAAGATCTTCTACGACATCAGGGCCGAGCTGGACAAGCGGGAAGACACCTCGATCGCCGTCGTGCGGATGGAGCAGTTCTACCCGCTGCCCATCTCTGAGATCAACGCGGTGCTGGAGCAGTATCCGAACGCCGACATCGTCTGGACCCAAGACGAGCCGGAGAACCAGGGTGCCTGGCCGTTCATCTGCCTGGAACTGGCCAAACATCTCAAGGGCCGCACGATCAAGGTCGCATCGCGCCCGGCATCCGCGTCGCCCGCGACCGGGTCGTCAAAGCGCAGCGCGCAGGAACAGGTCGACCTGATCGCGAAGGCCCTCGCGGTCTAGCACCGGCGGAGCACCGGAGTCGGTGCGGGGCACAGCCGAGAAGCGCTGGGCAGTAGCTCAGGCGTTGGCGAGCCGGTCGCGCACGGCGTCGCGCAGTTCTTGCGGAGCCGTCTCTTTGCAGGCCGAGCGCACCTTGAGCGTAAGCGCAAGGCCCACCAGGTGTTCACCGGTGCAGTCCGCACAGTTATCCATGTGCTCGGCGACATCCGCTGCGTCTTGTTTCGCTAGCTCATTGTGGAGGTACTCCTCGAGCTCGGCCTTGGCCTTCTCGCACCCACAGTCAGTCATTTTGTGCTCCTCGTGGTGACGGGGGCGACCGTGATTCTCCGGTCGCGAGCGTAATCGGAAAGGGATTCCCGCAGCATTCTTCGGCCACGGTGCAGTCGGCTCATCACGGTTCCGACCGGCGTTTTCATGATGTCGGCGATTTCTTGGTAGGAGAACCCTTCCACATCGGCGAAATAGACCGCAAGACGGAAGTCTTCCGGGATCGCCTGCAGCGCGTCTTTGACGGCGCTGTCGGGGAGGTGGTCGATTGCCTCGGCCTCGGCCGAGCGCGTGGAGGAAGACTGGGTGACCGACTCCGCGCCGCCCAACTGCCAGTCCTCGAGATCGTCGATGGTGCCCTGGTAGGGGTTGCGCTGCTTCTTACGGTAATTGTTGATGAACGTGTTCGTCTGGATGCGGTACAGCCAGGCCTTCAGGTTGGTGCCCTGCTGGAACTGGCCGAAAGCCTGGAACGCCTTGACGAAGGTTTCCTGCACGAGGTCGGCGGCATCCGCCGGGTTGCGAGTCATCCGCATCGCGGCCGCGTAGAGCTGGTCCATGAACGGGATAGCCTGCTCCTCAAAAAGAGCACGCGGATTTGCCAGCGACTTAGCTGCCCCGGAATCCGCCAGCTTGGGCGCCTCGGCAGAGGTCCCGGTCGGCTCCGGCGTCTGGTCTGCCGTCGAGTCGGCGGAATCGTTGTGCTGTTCGGGAACGGTAGTCATCAGCATCAACTCTAGGTCGCTGACGGTTTGTGCGCCGGGACGTTCAGCCAGTGCAGTGGTCATGGCGTACCCAACCGCGCCGATGGCTCCCCTATTCCGTCGACCCGTGCGGTAGCCGATACTCTGGATCCGATGGCCATCTCCAAGACAGCGCAACCGCAGTTCAACCCGTACGGCGATGATGCCCCCGTGCCCCCGGACACCGGTGGTTCGTGGCTCGCGCCCATGGCGGCGGGGCCGCTTCGCGCCAGCCTTCGTCTGCCGGGTTCAAAAAGCCTCACCAACCGCGAGCTTGTTCTTGCCGCCCTCGCCAACGGGCCCTCTCTGCTGCGCGCACCGTTGCATTCGCGCGACACCGCTCTGATGATTCAGGCTCTGCGCACGCTGGGCACCGACATCGTCGAGGTTCCGGGGGCAGGGGGGTTCGGGCCCGACCTGCTGGTGACTCCCGGCGAGCTCGGCGGGGGCTCGATCGACTGTGGGCTGGCGGGAACGGTGATGCGGTTCATCCCGCCGATCGCCGCGCTCGCGCTCGGACCGGTCGCCTTCGATGGGGATGCCTCGGCCCGTAAGCGGCCGATGCGAGCGACGATCGACTCCCTGCGAAAGCTCGGCATCGACGTCAGCGACGACGGGCGCGCCACGTTACCTTTCAGCCTTTACGGCACCGGTCAGGTTGCCGGCGGCGAAATCGAGATCGACGCGTCGGCATCAAGCCAATTCGTGTCGGGATTGCTCATGGCCGCGCCGCGATTCTCCGCTGGGTTGCGCCTACGCCACACCGGTTCACGCCTGCCGAGCCTGCCGCACATCGAGATGACCATCGCCTGCCTTGCCGCGCGGTCGGTGATTGTCGAGAATCCCGAGCCCGGCCTGTGGATCGTGCCAGCGGCAGAGATCCAGGCGCTCGATGTCGATATCGAGCCCGACCTCTCTAACGCCGCACCGTTTCTGGCTGCCGCGATCGCCGCCGGCGGTTCTGTCACCATCCAGAATTGGCCGGATGCCACCACCCAGGTCGGCGC
>JANXTJ010000130.1 GCA_025352485.1 Salinibacterium sp. | reverse complement strand
AGCCTGTCGCTCCGCTGTCGATGACGTGGTAGGTGAGGCCGGTGAAGGCGCCCGATACGTTGACAGCGGTCACCGTCACGGTGGAGCCGTAGGTCGTGTTGGCCGCCAACCGCAGTGAGAACGGCGCGTAGACGGTGGTATTCGGAGACATGGTTGTTGCCGCGAAGGCCAGGGTGGCTGCTGTGCCCTGAGTCGCATGCTGGGCGAAAGTCGTGCTGACGAGCGAGCCCTGGAGGTCGAAGCTACCTGCAGAAAAACTGCCGGCGGCGAATTCAGAGTCGGTCCAGGCGGCGAGCGTCATGGCCGCACCGAGGCCGAGGACGAGGCCGCCGGCGAGAATCGCTTTCACTCGGCGGCTGATGCCCCGCGATTTGGGTTCTTCAGATGATCCGGGCACGACAGTCGGGTTTTCGAGCGTGATCATGAAACGTGTCCCTCAATTCGGGACCCGGCCCCCCCAGGTCGATTTCACCCGCGTGTGAAGCAGGTTCAGTGATGATGCGCCGACAGTGAGGTGCACTCAAACTATTGGCCCAGTTCTGGGGGCGCCCGGCCCACCACGCTCCCTGCGGCGCCGGGTCGGTGGCGGCGACTACTCTGGGAAAATGGTTGCCGCCCTCTACCGCCGATACCGGCCGGAGACGTTTGCCGAACTCATCGGTCAATCACAGGTGACCGATCCGCTGCGTACCGCCCTGCGCACCGATCGTGTCAACCACGCCTATCTTTTTAGCGGGCCGCGCGGCTGCGGTAAGACCACGTCGGCGCGCATCCTTGCGCGCTGCCTGAACTGCGCTGAGGGGCCCACCGATACCCCCTGTGGAAAGTGCGACTCGTGCGTCGAGCTGTCCCGTGACGGCGGCGGATCCCTCGACGTCGTCGAGATCGATGCGGCAAGCCACAATGGCGTGGATGACGCGCGCGACCTGCGTGAACGTGCCGTCTACGCCCCCGCGCGCGACCGCTACAAGATCTTCATCCTCGATGAGGCGCACATGGTCACCCCACAGGGTTTCAATGCCCTGCTCAAGATCGTGGAAGAGCCGCCGGAGCACGTGAAGTTCATCTTCGCGACGACCGAGCCCGAGAAGGTCATCGGCACGATTCGCTCCCGCACTCACCACTACCCGTTTCGACTTGTGCCCCCCGCGCAGATGCTCGACTACATCCAAGAGGTGTGCGCCTCCGAGAAGGTTGAGGTCGAGCCCGGCGTTCTGCCGCTGGTCGTGCGGGCCGGTGGCGGCTCCGTGCGTGACACCCTCTCCCTCCTCGACCAGCTCATCTCCGGATCGGAAAGCAACAGCGTCGACGTCGTGTCCGTCAGGTACGAGCGCGCCGTCGCACTACTCGGCTACACCCACGGAGCCCTCCTCGACGAGGTCGTCGATGCGATGGGCGCGCGCGACGCCGGTGCGGTTTTCGGTGCCATTGATCGGGTAATCCAGACCGGGCAAGACCCGCGCCGCTTTGTCGAAGACCTGCTCGAACGGCTTCGCGACCTCATCGTCGTGGCGGCGACCTCTGGCAATGCGGGCTCGGTGCTGCGGGGCATCCCGCAGGACCAGCTTGACCACATGACGCAGCAGTCGGCCGCATTCGGCACCGCAGAGCTGTCGCGCACCGCGGATGTCGTGAACGCCGCCCTCACCGAAATGACCGGTGCTACCTCACCGCGCCTGCACCTCGAGCTCATGGCGGCCCGCATTCTCGTGCCGGCGAGTGACGACTCCGAGCGGGGAGCACTCGCTCGCGTCGAGCGGCTCGAGCGTCGTATCGGCGTTGAGGGTGTCGCCACGGCCACAGCCGTTGCCCACGCGGCGCCCGTTGGCCAGGCGGTGCCCGCGAAAACAACCGCAGCCCCGCTAACGGCAGTGATTCCGATCGCGACCGCCATCCCGGCCGAGACGCCCATCCCGGCCACGACTTCGGCCACGGCATTGCCCGCCGCCGAAACTGCCGTACCATCACCGGCGCAGTCCGCTCCCGCTGGGGACGCCACGGCTCTAGCCGATGCCCCCGCAACCGCGGCTGGTCCCGTCGCCGAACGCGCGCTGCCGGTGGGCCCGGTGACCCTCCAGCAGGTCAAGGATTCTTGGCCGGAGATTCTCGATGTGGTCAAAGATGCCAGGCTTAACGCGTGGATGGTCGCCGTGACGGCGCAGCCGCTTGAGCTTCGCGAAGGCAAGACACTCGTGCTGTCCTTCCCCAGCCAGAAAGATGTCGACGGACTCAGGCAGGCGGCGACCCCGGGGCAGGGTGTCGGCGACGTCCTCAAGAAGGCCTTCGTGCAGGTTCTAGGGTTCGAGCCGGCGTTGATGGCCAGGGTGGATGCGGCCCCGGCGGCCCCCGCCGACGAGCCTCCCGCCGACCAGCATCCCGTTGGCGAGGCGCCACCCACAGAGCGCGACTCAGAGGGCTGGGCCGTCACGGCCATCCCGAACTCCGAGCCGGTGGTTACCGCGCGGGCTGTGCGCTCGCCGCCGAGGGCGCCGTCGGCGCAGCCGGTGACCGCCCAGGGCGGCGAAAAGGCACGTTACGGCGAGTCGGTCGTGCGCGAATTGCTCAACGCGAGCTTCATCGAGGAGCAAGAGGTCGCTCCCCGGGTGGTGCCTGTTCCGAAGGACGACTAGCCCGTGTACGACGGAATTGTGCAGGAACTCATAGACGAACTGGGTCGTCTTCCCGGCATTGGCCCGAAGTCGGCCCAGCGCATCGCCTTCCATATTTTGCAAACCCAGAGCTTCGACGTCACGCGCCTCTCCGAGGTACTGCGCGACGTGCGCGACAAAGTGCGGTTCTGCGACATCTGCGGCAACGTCACCGAGCAGACCACCTGCACAATTTGCCGTGACCCGCGCCGGTCGGCCGCCACGATTTGCGTCGTTGAAGAGGCGAAGGATGTCGTGGCGATCGAGCGCACTCGCGAGTTCAAAGGTCTTTACCATGTGCTCGGCGGGGCAATCAGCCCGATCGACGGCATCGGCCCCGACGACCTGCGGATCAAACAGTTGGTCTCGCGCCTCGCCGACGGCACGGTCACCGAGGTGATCATCGCGACAGACCCGAACCTCGAGGGGGAGGCGACGTCGACCTATCTGACCCGCCTTCTGGTCTATCCGGGCCTGAGGGTCACTCGGCTGGCATCCGGTCTCCCGGTGGGCGGCGATCTGGAATATGCCGACGAAGTTACGCTCGGTCGCGCCTTCGAGGGCCGCCGCCTCGTGGGGGATCGACCCCACGCGTAACGGGGGGTGAGCGAACTGTAGAATCATGCTTCGGGCCGAAACCTGGCCCACCCAGACTTCTCAGGAGCACCCGATGAGCTTGATTGTGCAAAAGTTCGGCGGCTCGTCGGTAGCCGATGCCGAAAGCATCAAGCGCGTCGCCAAGCGCATCGTCGCAACCCGCCAAGCCGGTCACGAGGTTGTCGTCGTCGTCTCGGCGATGGGCGACACCACCGACGAATTGCTCGAACTCGCCAACCAGCTGGTGCCGGCCCCTGCCGGCCGTGAGCTCGACATGCTTCTCACCGCCGGGGAGCGGATCTCGATGGCCTTGCTCGCGATGGCGATCAAGGGTCTCGGTGTGGATGCTCGCAGTTACACCGGCAGTCAAGCGGGGATCATCACAGACCCGCAACATGGCGCAGCTCGCATCACCGAAGTCACCCCAGGGCGGGTGCGCGAGGCCCTCGACCAGGGTGCCGTGGCGATCGTCGCCGGGTTCCAGGGCTTCAACCGCGGCACGGGCGACATCACCACCCTCGGTCGCGGTGGCTCAGACACGACCGCCGTCGCGCTCGCCGCCGCGCTGGGTGCAGAGGTCTGCGAAATCTACACCGACGTCGACGGTGTCTATTCGGCCGACCCCCGGGTCGTGCCGAGTGCGCGAAAGATCGATGTCATCACCAGCGAGGAGATGCTCGAGCTCGCCTCCGCCGGTGCCAAAGTGCTTTACATCCGCGCGGTGGAATATGCCCGCAGGCACGGTGTAACACTTCATGTTCGCTCGTCGTTCAACAACAACGACGGCACGCTCGTCGTCAACCCGAAAGAGGGAGAGACCGTGGAAGAGCCGATCATCACAGGAGTGGCCACCGACCTCAGCGAGGCCAAGATCACCGTCGTCGGCGTGCCAGATATTCCGGGCAAGGCCGCGCAGATCTTCACGATCGTTGCCGGAACAAATGCCAACATCGACATGATCGTGCAAAACGTCTCGACCGCCAGCACTGGCCTCGCCGATATCTCCTTCACCCTGCCCAAGTCGGATGCCCAGGCCGTCATCACCGCGCTGACCGCGTCCCAAGCAGATGTCGGCTTCGATTCCCTTCAGCACGATGACCAGATCGGCAAGCTCGCGGTGGTCGGCGCCGGCATGCGCACAAACGCGGGGGTCTCGGCGAAGCTGTTCACCGCCCTCTTTGAGGCCGGTATCAACATCGAAATGATCTCGACGAGCGAGATCCGCATCTCGGTGGTGACGCGCGCAGACACCGTCAACGAGGCGATGCGAGTGGTGCACAGCGCATTCGGCCTCGACGTCGACGAGGTCGCGGTCGTGCATGCGGGAACCGGCCGCTGATCCTTCCCTAGGATTGAGCCATGAGTAGCAGCACAGTACGCATCGGAGTCGTAGGCGCCACCGGACAGGTGGGGGCCGTCGTGCGGCGCCTCCTCGAGGAGCGCGATTTTCCGATCGCCGAGATTCGGTTTTTCGCATCGGCGCGCAGCGCGGGAACGACCCTGCGGTTCATGGGCTCCGATGTGATCGTCGAGGACGCTTCGACCGCTGACCCCACCGGGCTCGACATCGCGATCTTCTCCGCCGGCGCCACCACTAGTAAGGCGCAGGCGCCCCGGTTTGCCGCCGCGGGCGTGCTGGTCATCGACAATTCTTCTGCCTTCCGTATGGACCCTGACGTTCCGCTGGTGGTCAGTGAGGTCAATCCGCACGCTATCGCGCAGGCAACAAAGGGAATTATTGCGAACCCGAACTGCACGACCATGGCGGCCATGCCCATCCTGAAGGTGCTCGACGGCGAGGCGGGCCTCACGCGCCTCATCGTGAGCACCTACCAGGCGGTATCGGGTGCAGGGCTGGCCGGTAGCGACGAGCTGCTCGAACAGGCCAGAGCCGCCGTCGCCCAAGACGCCGTCCAGCTCGTTCACGACGGCGCGGCCGTCACATTCCCCGCCGCGGTCACGTTCCCGAAGACGATCGCCTTTGATGTCATTCCGTTCGCCGGCAACCTCGTCGATGACGGTCTGTTCGAGACCGATGAAGAGAAAAAGCTGCGCAACGAGAGCCGCAAGATTCTCGAGCTGCCGAACCTCCTGGTCAGTGGCACCTGCGTTCGCGTACCCGTTTTCACCGGGCACTCGCTGTCGATCAATGCGGAATTCGCGAAGAGCCTGACCGTGGCGCGGGCCACCGAGCTGCTCAGGAATGCCCCAGGCGTCGAACTCGCCGAGATCCCCACGCCTCTTCAGGCCGCGGGCACAGACCCCAGCTATGTCGGGCGGATTCGCCAGGATGAAGGCGTGCCCGCCAACCGCGGCGTGGCGCTGTTCATCAGCAACGACAATCTCCGCAAGGGCGCTGCCCTCAACGCCGTACAGATCGCGGAGCTCGTCGCAGCGCAGCTCGGGGCACCGGTTCCCGCCGCTTCCTAACGAGCCCGAGGAGCAAAACGAGCCCGAGGAGGCGTGACCCGCAAGCGCCGGTTTGGGCAGCAGCTGGCCACGGCAAGCCGGATGCGTTCCGGTAGCGAATACTGGGTATGAGTCGGTGGCGAAGAACAGCATTATTTGTAATGCTCATGTGGGGAGCGATCGTGGCACTGACAGGATGCGCGAGCCCGGTCAGCTCGAATGCTGCGCCTGGCGTCACCAGAGTCGCGTTCTACGGCGATTCGTACACGCTCGGCACCGGTGCCTCGAGCGAGTCCAAGCGCTGGTCGACCATCGTCTCGACGCAGCGCGGCTGGAGCGAGTACAACCCGAGCGTGAACGGTCTGGGCTTCGTCAACAACCGCCAGCACTACGGCGACGGGGATAAGCCGAGTCAGGTCATCGCCGACCGCCCCGACATCCTGTTCATCACGATGGGGCTCAACGACAATTTCAGCTTTGGTGTCGCTGCAGACAAGATCAAAGGGCAGATCACGGCCGACTTCGATCGGCTGAAGAAAGCCCTCCCGCACACCCGCATTGTCGTGGTCGAGCCCTTCTGGTACACCGACGTTCGACCGGCCTCGCTCGGGGTCATCAGCGGCTGGGTCAAGGATTCGGCGGCAGTGATCGGCGCGGACTATATCCCCGGGGCCTCGCGCTGGATCCAGGGGCATCCGCAGTGGATGGCAGCCGACGGTCTGCACCCCAACGATGCGGGGTACGCCGAGATGGCTAGGCGCATGAACGCCGAGCTGATAACGCTGGGTCTCTAGTGCAGAATCCGCATCCGTTGCCACTAACGGCACGGACTCCGAATGACCGATCGACTAAACTGACGTGGTGAACAAACCTGTCGATGTCGCCCTCATCGGCGGCGGGATCATGAGTGCCACCCTCGGCATACTACTCAAGCAGCTGCAGCCCGAATGGGATATTCAGGTCTACGAACGTCTCGGCGATCTCGCCCTCGAAAGCTCGAACCCGTGGAACAACGCCGGCACCGGCCACTCCGCGCTGTGTGAGCTCAACTACACGCCCGAGCGCGCCGACGGCACGATCGACGTCTCGAGTGCCGTGAAGGTCAATGAGCAGTTTCAGGTGTCTCGTCAGTTTTGGTCGCATCTCGTGGGAATCGGTGCCCTGCCTCAGCCGCAGGCTTTCATCAACGCCACGCCGCACATGAGTTTCGTCTGGGGCGCCGAAAACGTGGCATACCTGAAGAAGCGCTACGAGGCGCTGAAAGGCCACCCGCTGTTTCAGGGGATGGAATATAGCGAGGATGCCCGAGTCATCCGCTCCTGGGCTCCGCTGATGATCCCGGGCCGCTCTAAGTCGCAGCCTATCGCCGCGACCCATATCGCGGCGGGTACCGATGTGGATTTTGGCGCCCTCACGCACCTGCTCATGACCAGTCTCGTTGCCGGCGGCGGTCAGCTCAATTCCGAGGTGCTCGTCACTAACCTCACGCGGCAGCGCGATGGCCTGTGGCGCATCAAGCTCCGCCGCACCCTCGGCAACACTCCGTACCAGCCCGTCACCGCCAGGTTCGTGTTCGTCGGTGCGGGAGGGTACGCGCTCAATCTCCTGCAGAAGTCGGGGATCAAGGAGATCCGTGGCTTTGGCGGGTTCCCGGTCAGCGGGGAGTTCCTGCGTACCGACAACCCCGAGATCGTGGCAAAGCATCACGCCAAGGTTTACGGAAAGGCCGCCGTCGGATCCCCGCCGATGTCAGTGCCGCACCTCGACCTGCGCGTTGTGGACGGAACCGGCAGCCTGATGTTCGGCCCCTATGCGGGATTCAGCCCCAAGTTCCTCAAGACCGGATCGGTTCTCGACCTGCTCGCCTCGATCCGCTGGCACAATATTGTGCCCATGGTCGCGGCCGGGCTCAGCAACCTCGGGCTGGTTCGATATCTGCTCAGCCAACTGGTGGCGAGCCCCGAAACCAAGTTTGCCGAGTTGAGACAGTTTTACCCGGAGGGCAAACCCGAAGACTGGTACACCGTCACCGCCGGCCAGCGCGTTCAGGTCATCAAGAAAGATCGCAAGAAGCTCGGCGTTCTGCAGTTTGGCACCGAGGTCGTCGCGGCCGCCGACGGCAGCATCGCGGGGCTCCTTGGCGCCTCGCCCGGTGCCTCGACCGCGGTGCCGATCATGCTCGGACTTCTCGAAACCTGCTTCCCCGATCGCATCGAGGGCTGGCGGCCACAGCTCCAGGACATGATTCCCAGCTACGGAACCCTGCTCTCGGATGACGCCGCCGCCGCCGACCGCACCATGACGGCCACGGCCGCTGCCCTGGGCATCGCGCGCTAGGGAGCGTTGGTGGTGCGTCGCCGGGGCGATTCCTGGGTCCGCAGCCGCCGAAACACGAAATTTTTTCGCTACCCAACACGGTGTCGGGGTACAAAGTTCCTCACCCGGGTGAGATAGTAGCGGGATGACTATCCACGGCTCGGGGCGGGATGCCGCAGCACCCCCATCCGCGCCTCGGATTCGCTTGGCGATCCTCGACGATCACGAGGTGCTTCTCGACAGTCTCGCGAGCTGGATTTCCGCCAATGCCCCCGACTTTCAACTGGTGCTCAGCGCCAGCACGTGGCTTCAGCTCGTGCACAGCGACAACTTTCCGACCGACCTTGTCTTGCTCGATTTCCAGCTCAAGGAGCCCGTCTCGATCGAGGCGCGGGTGCGCACCTGCCGCGCAGCCGGCGCCAAAGTCGTCGTACTTTCTGCCCTAGATTCTCCGGAGTCCATTGACCGCGCGCTGGCGGCGGGTGCTTCGGCGTTCCTGTCGAAGTCGTTACCGATGCGCGAGGTCATGGATGCCCTGCGCGGCGTCATGGGCATCGATGTCGTGTCACCCGAACCACGCGATTGGCGACCGCTGCCGGCCGGCGCCGCGCTGCAGGCACGTCCCAAACTCAGCGCGGGGGAGGCCGATGCCTTCCGGCAGTATGTCGCGGGCCTGAGCACCTCTGAGGTGGCCGCCCAGATGGGGGTGCGCTACGAGACCGCCAAGACGTACCTGCGCCGGGTGCGGGAGAAGTATGCGAAGGTCGGTCGGCCCGCCAGTAAAAAGTCGGAGCT
>JANXTJ010000047.1 GCA_025352485.1 Salinibacterium sp. | reverse complement strand
GAAAGTAGTCCACGGCGTTGAGCGCGCTGTAAAACCAGCGGAACGGGTAGACGAAACGAGTGGCCCACGACTCGACGAGGGCGCCGGTGGAGAGTCGGTAGAGCAGCCGGCGTTCAAGAAGGTACTCCTCGGCGGCGTGCCGCGCGGCGCGGAGTTCGTCACTGCCCCCGGCCACGGCTTCGTAGTACAAAAGACCCTTCAGAACATTGAGGGTGGAGTGGAACGACGATCGGATCGAACCGTTTTCCCACTCGCAGTTCCAGCCGCCGTCGGCCATCCGGTGCTCGAGAAACCACGCTGCGAGCCCGCCGACGTCGGCTCCGAGCCAGGCACCGTTGGCCAGGGTGTACGCATTAATGCAGCAATCCACCTCGCCGCCCCAGTAAGGCCCGTTGTGGTGTTCCCAGCGGCTATTAGCGGCCAAAAGCTCCGCCGTGCCGGGCAGCGTCGCGGCATCCACGCCCCATTCGCGCAACGCGTTAAGCGACCAGGTGGTGGCCGTCCACGGCTGGCCGGCGCCCGCCGCCGCCTCCGGCCCGTCGAAATCGAACCCCTTCGGGAAGAACGCTCCCCCGGCCCACTGGCCGTCGCTGTCCTGCAGCTCAAGCAGCCGCCCGCCGAAGCCCTCCGCCACCACGCGGCTCCTCGTCGCACCCCAGACCTCGGGCGGCTCCCCGGCCAGGTCGCGCTGAACCTGCCAGCGCAACGCGGGATCGACATCGAGTAGCCAGTCGAGTTGTGCTGTCACCTATGCACCGTATCCATCCGCGCGGCAGCGCAACAGTCCCGTGCTTGACTATGGCCATGTCACCCACAATCGTCGCGACGATTGCTTCCGTGATGCCGGGGGCAGGATGAACTGCCCCTGCCTCAGCGGGCTGCCCTATGAGCAATGCTGCGGGGCGTTTCATCGCGGAACTGCGAAAGCTCCCACCGCCGAACGGCTCATGCGATCGCGCTATTGCGCTTACGTGACAGGCGACACCGCATATCTGTTGCAGACGTGGCATCCTTCGACCAGACCCGCCTCGCTGGTGCTCGATCCGACGATGCTCTGGTACCGACTCGAGATCATCGCTCGCAGCCGGGGCGGAATGCTCGATAGCGCTGGCACGGTCGAATTCACCGCGAGCTACCGTCTCGATAACCTGCCGGGAAGCCAACATGAGGTGAGTACGTTCGTCCGCGAACATGGTCGTTGGCTCTACCTCGACGGCAACTGAGTACTCTTCCCTTACGACGACAAAGGAGCCGCGTGGCCACGTACGTTCTCTCAATAGATCAGGGCACCACCAGCACCCGGGCGATGATCTTCGATCACTCCGGTTCGGTCATCTCGGTAGACCAGCGTGAGCACCAGCAGATCTTCCCGAGGGCCGGCTGGGTGGAGCACGATGCCGTCGAAATCTGGGACAACGTTCAGCAGGTAGTCGGGCAGGCCCTCGCTAAAGCGAACCTCACCAAAGACGACATCGCGGCGGTGGGCATCACTAACCAGCGCGAAACGACGGTCGTCTGGGATCGCGCCACCGGCAGGCCAATCTACAACGCGATCGTCTGGCAAGACACCCGCACCCAACCGATCGTCGACCGGATCGCGCAGGGCGACACCCACCGCTTCGCGGATACCGTCGGCCTGCCGTTGGCTACCTATTTCGCCGGAACGAAGATTGCCTGGATTTTAGAAAACGTCGAAGGCACACGCGAGCGGGCGGCTCGCGGCGAGCTCGCCTTCGGAACCATCGACAGCTGGGTGCTCTGGAACCTCACCGGCGGCACCGAGGGCGGTGTGCACGCCACCGATGTCACCAACGCCAGCCGCACCCTTTTTATGGACCTGAAAGCCTGCGAATGGGATGACACGATCTTGGCCGAATTCGGAGTGCCGCGGTCGATGCTGCCGCAGATTCGAAGCTCGTCCGAGGTGTTCGGCACCGTGGCATCCGGCCCCCTCGCGGGTGTGCCGGTGGCCGGTATTCTCGGCGACCAACAGGCGGCCACGTTCGGGCAGGCCGCTTTCGCTAAGGGCGAGTCGAAGAACACCTACGGCACCGGCAATTTTCTCATCGTGAACACCGGCGAGGAGATCGTTCGCTCACAGAACGGGCTGCTCACGACCGTCGCGTACCGGCTGGGAACGAACCCGACCCATTACGCGCTCGAAGGCTCGATCGCGGTCACCGGGTCGCTGATCCAATGGTTGCGCGACAACCTTGGCCTGATCAATAAAGCCTCAGACATCGAAGCGCTCGCGACGACCGTCGACGACAATGGCGGGGTGTACTTCGTGCCAGCATTTTCCGGCCTTTTCGCGCCGCACTGGCGACCGGATGCCCGGGGCGCGATTCTCGGGCTCACCCGGTTCTCCAATAAGGGCCACATCGCCCGCGCCGCGCTCGAATCGGTCGCCTACCAAACTCGCGAAGTTCTCGACGCGGTCAATGCCGACGCCGGGGTGGACCTCACCGAGCTCAAGGTCGACGGCGGGATGGTGTCTAACAACCAACTCATGCAGTTTCAGGCCGACATTCTCAACGTTCCGGTCATCCGCCCGGTTGTGGCCGAGACCACGGCCCTCGGGGCCGCCTACGCCGCTGGCCTCGCGGTCGGCTTCTGGTCGGGACTGGACGACCTACGCAACAACTGGCAGGAGGGCCAACGTTGGGAGCCCACGATGGCCCCGCAGGAACGTGAACGGCTGCTCAAGAATTGGTCGAAGGCGGTCTCCAAAACGCTGAACTGGGTCGACGGCGACGTCGTCTAGCGCTGCGGTGTCGGCGCTGCGGTGTCGGCGCTGCGGTGTCAACGCTCCGGTGTCCACGCTGCCTTGTCAGCGCTGCGTAGCGGCGGCCCACTGCTCAAGCTTGGCGGCGGCAGCCCCGGAATCCAGCGCCACGGTCGCCCGCTCCAGCTGCGTTGCAAGCCGGCCAAGAATGGGCTCCTGCAGTTGTTCGGGATGCTGGGATAACTCGAACGACGTCAGCCCGGCCGCGGCATTCAGCAGCACGATGTCGCGCACCGGACCGGCCTCCCCCGCCAGCACCCGACGAGCCACACCCGCGTTGTGCACCGCGTCGGCACCCAGCAGTGACTGGATGTCGGCACGCGGGATTCCGAGGTCTGCCGGGTCAAGGTCGTGCTCGGTCACGAATCCGCGGGAAACCTCCCAGATGTGGCTGTGACCGGTCGTGGTGAGCTTGTCGATACCGTCGTCCCCACGGTAGACGAGCGCTGTCGCGCCCCTAGCCCGGAAGACGCCGACGACCAGTGGCACGCGATCGAGGCTCGCCACGCCGACCGCCGAAGCATTGGGTCGCGCCGGGTTGCACAGCGGCCCGAGGATGTTGAAGAGCGTCGGGATCCCCAACTCCTTACGGGTGGGCCCAGCATGCCGGAATCCCGGGTGGAATAGCGCGGCGAAAGCGAACGTGATACCGGTTTCGGTGAGCACCTGCGCTACCCGCTGGGGCTCGATATCGAGGTTCACGCCAAGAGCGGCGAGCAAATCGGAGGCTCCAGAGGCCGAACTGGCACCGCGATTTCCGTGCTTGACGACCGGCACACCGGCCGACGCCGCAATTATCGAGGCGATCGAGGAGATGTTCAGCACCGCGCCATAGGGGTCGCCGCCGGTGCCCACGATGTCAAGCACGTCTGGCGAGACGTCTAGGGGCAGCGAATGGGCCAGCGCCGCGTCGCGCAACCCCACAATCTCGTCGACCGTTTCGCCCTTGATGCGCAGCGCAACCAGCAGCCCGGCCACCTGGGCCGACGTCGCCTCCCCCGCCACCACCGAGCGCATCGCCCATTCGGCATCGCTGATCGACAGGTCTTTTCCCTCGACGAGGGCACCGAGGATGCCGGGCCAAGTTTGCACGCGTGACATGCCAGAAGTTCCTCTCGATCGACCCGCGACAGGCGCCGTATTGGGTAAAGACCGGCCAGAAATCGAGCATAATGGAAGAGTGACTACCGCCTCCCTGTCCCGCTCGTTCGGAGCTCCAGCAGTTAACCGTCCGAGCATTGTTCAGGTGGGCACCATCGTCTGGCTGGGCAGCGAGGTGATGTTCTTCGCCGGACTCTTCGCGATCTACTTCACGCTGAAATCAACGTCCCCCGGACTGTGGGAAGCTCAGACGGCCAAGCTCAACATCACCTATGCGGCGGTCAACACGACGATCCTCGTGCTCTCGTCGTTCACCTGTCAAGCCGGCGTCTTCGCTGCCGAGCGGTTGCAGGCGCGCCGCAGCGGCACGGTGGGCCAATTTTGGAAGTGGGGCATGGTCGAGTGGTTCTATGTGACCTACGCCATGGGTGCAACCTTCGTGATCGGCCAGATTTTTGAATACGCGAACCTCGTCAGTGAGCACATCAGCCTGTCGAGCGACTCCTACGGGTCGGCGTTCTACATCACCACGGGATTCCACGGTTTGCATGTCACCGGCGGCTTGATCGCCTTCATCTTCGTGATCGGCCGAGCCTTCGCCGTGAAGGACTTCACCCACAAGGAAGCAACGAGCGCCATCGCGATCTCGTACTACTGGCACTTTGTTGACGTGGTGTGGATCGGCCTCTTCGCCGTCATCTATTTGCTGAAATAGCTCGTATCTATCATGACCAGAGGAACAGAACCAAGCATGGCGACAGCCCCTAGCCCGTCGGAAACGCCGAAACAGCGCATGCCGAAACAGCGCGTGCCGCGACAGGGCAGCCCAAAAGCGGCACTGCGCAAGCAGCGCGCGGCCGGTCGGCGTCATCCGCTGGCCACGGTCGCCCTCATCATGGTCGGTCTTGTGGCCACCGGCGGCGCCTACGCCCTTTTTAGCTCCAGCGCCACCGCCGAGACTCAGACCGCGGCCCAGGCACAGCTCGACGAAGGCGGCAAGCTCTTCGCCGCTAACTGTGCGACCTGCCATGGCATGGCCCTCCAGGGCAGCACGCAGGGGCCGAGCCTCATCGGCGTGGGCGCTGCGGCGGTCGACTTCCAGGTCGGCTCTGGGCGAATGCCGCTTGCGGCAACGGGTGCGCAGGCCGAGAAGAAGCCATCGCAGTTCACCGACGAGCAGGTCGCGGCTCTCGCGTCGTACGTCGCCTCTAAGGGCCCGGGCCCGGCGATCCCGTCGTCCGAATACTTGGCGGGCACCGGTGACGCGGGCAAGGGTGCGGAGCTGTTCCGCATCAACTGCGCCATGTGCCACAACGTGGCCGGTGCCGGTGGAGCGCTCACCGAGGGCAAGTACGCACCTCCGCTAGCTGATATCAGCGCCAAACACATCTACGAGGCCATGGCCACCGGGCCACAGAGCATGCCGGTCTTCAACGACAAGAACATCTCTCCCGAAGACAAAGCCAACATCATCACGTACCTCAAGTACTTGGACAAGACGCCAAGCCCGGGAGGCTTCGATCTGGGAAATCTCGGTCCGGTTTCCGAGGGGCTTTTCATCTGGATCTTCGGACTCGGCGGGATCGTGGCCATCACGATCTGGCTGACCGCACGATCCAATTGAGCACCCGACTTCAGCACTTTAACGCGCACGCGCGAAGGGAATAAAGAATGGCGAACGCCGACGACGGCCAGCCCAGCAACCCTCGGGTCGGCACGACTGTCGAGAAGTACAACGACGACAACATGCCCCGGCCGGGTACCGCTGTAGTCGCTTCTGACGATGTACAAAACCCCGGATTCCCGCCATTCCGGCCCCGTGTAGCCGACCTGTACCCGGCGAAGGAACGCGAGCAGGAACGACGCATCTCCGGCCTGTTCTTTGTCTCCATAGTCGGCAGTGTGCTTGCCGTCGCCGCCTACATCGCCTTCCCCATCATTGCGGGTGACATCGGTTCCGTGCGCATCAATAATCTGTTGCTCGGCATCGGAATCACGCTCGGCCTGCTCGGTATCGGCGTGGGCGCGGTGCACTGGTCGAAATCCCTCATGGAGGGTCATGATCTGGTCGAACAGCGCCACGGCACTCGCGGAACCGACGCCACTCGCGCGAAAGCCGTCGACGTCTTCACACTCGGCAACAAGGAGTCGGGATTCGGCCGTCGCTCGCTGATTCGCAACTCGCTGATTGGCGCTCTCGTCGTCACCCCGCTACCCGCGATCGTGCTCTTCCGCGACCTGGCTCCGGCCACCGATCCGGTCGAGCTGCTGCGGCACACCCTGTGGGCCAAAGGCGTGCGGCTCACCAAAGATCCGTCCGGAACCCCGATCAAGGCATCCGAAGTTACGCTCGGCTCTGCCTTTCACGTGATCCCCGAGGGCCTCAACGACCTCCACAACAAGCTTGAGGAGAAGGCGAAAGCGGCCGTGCTTCTCATGCGGCTGAAACCGGAAGACCTCAATGTCTCCCCGGAGCGAGCCGACTGGAACTACAACGGCATCGTTGCGTATTCCAAAATTTGCACCCATGTTGGATGCCCGGTGGCCCTGTACGAGCAGCAGACACATCACTTGCTCTGCCCGTGCCACCAGTCGCAGTTTGATATCACTCACGAGGCGAAGGTCATTTTCGGGCCCGCAAAACGCCCCCTCCCCCAGCTGCCCATCACGGTAGACGCCGACGGCTACCTGATCGCGCGCAGCGACTTTACTCAACCAGTTGGACCTAGCTTCTGGGAGCGCTCACTATGACCACCACCGAGGATCGCCCGGCAACATCACTTCAACCCACCCGGGGGGCGCGCTTCACCGGTTGGGCCGGAAACTACATAGACGAGCGCACCAGCATCTCTGGGCTCGTCAAAGAACTCGGTCGCAAGATCTTCCCGGACCACTGGTCGTTCATGCTCGGCGAGGTGGCGCTCTATAGCTTCATCGTCATCCTGCTCTCCGGCACCTTCCTCACGTTCTTCTTCCAGGCCTCGATGGTTCCCGTCGTTTACGACGGATCCTGGGCGCCGCTAAAGGGCATCGAAATGTCGGCGGCGATGAAGTCGGCGCTCGACATCTCGTTCGACATCCGCGGCGGCCTGCTGATGCGCCAGGTGCACCACTGGGCTGCACTGCTCTTCATCGCCTCCATCGGCTTGCACATGCTGCGCATCTACTTCACTGGGGCCTTCCGCAAGCCGCGCGAGATCAACTGGCTCATCGGTTTTCTGCTCTTCGTGCTGGCAATGGCCGAGGG
Organism: Salinibacterium sp.; assembly: GCA_025352485.1. Lineage (GTDB taxonomy): Bacteria > Actinomycetota > Actinomycetes > Actinomycetales > Microbacteriaceae > Rhodoglobus. The sequence continues at coordinate 1,689 of JANXTJ010000047.1, read as the reverse complement.
ATTCACCGGCTACTCCCTTCCCGATGACCTGCTCTCCGGCAACGGGCTGCGGATCATTGACGGCATGGTCAAGGGCGTGCCCATCATCGGCACGTGGATCTCGTACCTGCTCTTCGGTGGCGAGTTCCCGGGCACGGATATCGTGGGCAGGCTCTACACACTGCACATCCTGTTGTTGCCTGCGATCCTGGTCGCGGCCCTCGGGGTGCACATGCTGCTGCTGATCATCAACAAGCACACCCAGTTTGCCGGCCCGGGCCGCACCAACGACAACGTCGTCGGCGCGCCGATCATGCCGGTATTCGCCGCGAAGGCCGGTGGCTTCTTCTTCATCGTCTTCGGCGTGATTGTGTTGATCGCCTCGCTGTTCACTATCAACCCGATCTGGGTCTACGGGCCCTATGACCCCTCCCCGGTTTCGGCCGGCACCCAGCCGGACTGGTACATCGGCTTTGCGGATGGCGCTTTGCGTCTCGTTCCGCCGGGCTGGGAGGTCGTTCTGGGCGGCTATACGCTCTCGCTGAACATCCTCGTGGTGCTCGCGGTAGTGGGCATCTTCCTGGTGGTCGTTGCGCTCTACCCCTTCCTTGAGGCGTGGATCACCGGCGACAAGCGTGAGCACCACATCGCCGACCGACCGCGTAACGCCCCGGTGCGCACCGCCATCGGTGCTGCCGGCGTCACGTTCTACGCCGTGCTGTGGGCAGCCGCAAGCTCCGACCTCATCGCGACCCACTTCCGGCTCACCATCGAGGGCGTCATCCATGGCTGCCAGGTGCTGCTGATTACCGGCCCGATCATCGCCTACTTCGTGGCTAAGCGCGTGTGCGTCGGCCTGCAAAAGAAGGACCGCGAGATCGCTCTGCACGGTTACGAGTCCGGGCGCATCGTTCGCCTCCCCGGCGGCGAATACATCGAGGTCCACGAGCAGCTCGACGACTACGAGCGCTGGAAGCTGGTGAGCTTCGAGGACTACACGCCGTTGATGATTCGCCCGAACGCTCAGGGCCGTATCACCGTCAACCAGCGTGTGCGTGCCGCAGCGTCGAACTGGTTCTTCGAAGACCGGATCGCCCCGGTGACCCGCACCGAGATCGAGAAGTCACACAGCCACGAGGCGTAACAGCCGATAAAGAGGGGCTCCGGCATTCGCCGGAGCCCCTCTTTTCGTGCTGTGAGGCGGTGGCGCCCTTGCGCTACTGGGGCGCGGGGAACGTCGTGTGCGACCAACCGTCTGGATCGCGCAACCCCACGTATTCGCCGAGCCGGCTTCACTGACCTTGTAGGGCCAGGGTAACGTCATGACCAGTCGACAACTCAGTTGCCTTCATGCGCCACTCGACAGGAAACCCATAACCATCGATCCGTCTCGATGGTTATCAATAGACACGGCTACGAGAGGGGCCCTTTAGTCGAACGTACGCTTGAGCAGGTCGGCGGTCGACTGGTAGCCGAGGCGCTCATAGAAGTCCGCCGAACGGCGGCTGGGAACCAGAAGCTGGCGCACATTGCGCTCGCGACAAATTTCTTCGACGGCCTCCATCAGGCGGGTGCCGACACCCGTGCCCCGGTGCTCGCCATCGACGGCGAGCTCCTGCAGCTGCGCCGAGCTTCCCGAGGTGTGCAGCAGTGGGCTAATCGTGGTGAGGGCATAGCCGAGGACTACACCGGCGCCGTCCTGCGCGACGA
>JANXTJ010000045.1 GCA_025352485.1 Salinibacterium sp. | reverse complement strand
AGCGCCCCGGCGGGCAAGCCGTCGGCCAGCTTGATCGTGACTGCCGTGCCAGGCGGCGCGCGCATCGGCGTCTGCCAGCCTGGCCCTGCAAGCGAGGGAGGTCGGCGCAACTGCCACGCTGATTTCGAAACCAGGCCCTGGCGCGCGAACGCATCGATGGCGCGCGCCAGCGCCAGCGCGTCGACCCGGGAGTCGTAGAGCTCCAGGGCGAAGAAGACATTGCGGTAGACCCACATCAGCGTCGAGTCGGTCGCGCTGCCCGGCTGTTTTGGCTGTGGTTCGCCTCCAACTCGTCCATCCTCAGCCTCGGGCTCGGCGCGGCGATCTTTGCGGTGGGAATGAGCCTGCGACAGGCCGTCGTGTCTGTTCTCGCCGGGGTGGCGCTGTCGTTCATTCCGCTCGGCCTCACCACGCTGGCAGGCAAGCGCAGCGGGCAGCCGACGATGGTGGTGTCCCGTGCCACGTTCGGACTTCTCGGCAACATCCTCCCGGCCGTTCTTGCTCTAATCACGAGGGTGTTCTGGGGTGCCGTGCTGCTCTGGCTACTGGCGTCATCCGTTGCCATCATTCTCGTTGGTGCCGCCGTCAATGGTGGCCTCGGCGACCGACAATTGCTGCTGATCTGCCTCGCCATCGCGTTTCTCATTGCCCTCTTGGTGGCCTTCGCGGGATACCCGCTGTTCGCTCGTATCCAGCTCATCCTGAGCGTGATCTCAGCCATTCTCGTGGTCGGTCTGATCGCGCTGACCTGGCGGTACGTCGACATAATGGCCGCACTCAGCACGCCGGACGGCCCGTGGGTGCTCACGATCACCGGTGCCGTGCTGGTGTTCAGTTTTGTGGGCCTGGTGTGGGCGAACAGCGGAGCCGACCTGGCGCGCTACCAGGGGCCGGGGACCAACGGCGCTGCCTCGATGCTGTGGGCGACCGTCGGAACCACGCTGCCCACCTTTGTCCTGATCTCCTACGGTTCATTGCTTGCCGCGTCAGACAAGCGGATCGCGACCGGCTTCCTCGGTTCCCCGCTCGCCACGCTCAGCCACATGTTGCCGGAGTGGTACCCGGTGCCGCTGATTGCAGCCACCGCTCTCAGCCTGCTGTCTGGCATCATCCTGTCGCTCTATTCGGGTGGTTTTGCCTTGCAAGCGATCGGGCTGCGAGTGCGGCGCCAGTGGTCGATCGTCATCGTTGGAGTGCTTCTCGGCGCCGTCGCCCTGCTGCTCGCGTTCGGTGTCACGGGTGGCATGAACGAGCTGTTCCGGGATGCCGCAACCACCCTCGCGGTTCCGACGGCAGCCTGGGCGGGAATTTTTGCCGCCGAAACCATGATTCGCAACAGGCGTTACGAGTCGCAGTCGCTGCTCGTGCGCGGGGGAATCTATGCGGACGTGCGCTGGCTCAATGTGCTGTCCCTCGTCGGGATCACCGTCATCGGCTTCGGGCTCACCACCGCCAAAATTGGCTGGTTGAGCTGGCAGGGCTACGTCTTCAGCCTGTTCGGGATGCCGCGCAGCAGCGACCTCGCCGCAAGCGACATCGGCGTGCTCGTGGCCTTAGTGCTCGGGCTGCTCGTGCCCTTGGTCGCCGGGGTGCCCGCCATCCGCAAGCAGGAAGCACTGCGCCCCAACGCCTAAACTGACCACGTGTCCCTGACTGTTGCCGATGTGAATGCCGCCGTCGAGCGACTCTGGCCCGCGGCCGGTGCCGAGGCTTGGGATGCCGCCGGGCTGATCGCCGGCGACCTCGGGGCGCAGGTGTCCTCGATCCTGATCGCCGTTGACGCCGTCGTTGACACCGTCGACGAGGCGGTCGCGGCCGGCGCCGACCTGCTGCTGGTGCACCACCCGTTGCTGTTGCGCGGCGTGACCTCGGTCGCCGGCGACACCTACAAGGGCGCGGTGCTCAGCACGCTCATCAGGGCGAACTGCGCTCTGATCGCCGCCCACACCAATGCGGATGTCGTGTCGACCGGCACCTCGGCCACTTTTGCCGCGAAGCTCGGCCTCGTGCAACCGCGCCCCATCCTCGTCGGTGACGACCCCACCCGCGGCATCGGCCGCATCGGTCGGCTCGAGCAGCCCACGACGCTCGGCCGACTGGCGCGCGCGCTCGGTGAGTTGCTGCCGGCGACGGCTAACGGCATCCGGGTGTCTGGCGATTTTGATGCCCCCGTTTCGACGATCGCGCTGTGCGCGGGGGCGGGCGGGTCGTTGCTGGCCGACCCGGCCGTACGCTCGGCTGATGTGTACATCACCAGCGATCTGCGGCATCACCCGGCGTCGGAAGCGCGCGAGAACGCGCGGGTGGGGTACGGTCCCGCGCTGATCGACGTGAGCCACTGGGCGAGTGAGTGGCTCTGGCTGGAGACTGCTGCGGCCGAGCTGCGGGCCGAGCTGCCCGGCCTAAAAATCACGGTGAGCGACTTGCGCACCGATCCGTGGGACTTTGTTGTCACCCAGTGAGAGAGCGAAATTGTTCATGGCATTAACCGCCAGCCCCCAGAGCCAGGCCCTTCTTCTCGACCTTCAGGCCTTCGATACCAAGTTGTCGCAGCTTGATCACCGCGCCAAGAGCATGCCCGAGATTGCCGCTATCGACCTTCTCGTCAAGGAGGGTCAGACCGCGCGTCGCACGGTATCCGATCACAACGGCGCACTCGACGACGTGAAGCTGGAGCTCAGCCGGGTGGAGTCAGACGTCAAGGTCGTCGAAACTCGCATCGCGCGCGACTCAGAACGACTGAAGGTTAGCTCGTCGGTAAAAGACGTCGCCGCGCTCGAGCAGGAACTGACGGCACTGCGTAAGCGCCTCGGTGACCTCGAGGAGATCGAGCTCTCGGTCATGGAGAAACTCGAGGAGCAGCAGTCGCTTGCCGATGTGGCAGCAGCGCAGCTCGCCTCGTTGGGCGAGCGGATGGCTGCCGTCGAGACCCAGCGGGATGCCGTGCTCGCCACGATCAACGCGGAGCGCGCCATCGCCGCCGCCGGTCGGCGCACCGTTGAAGCGGAGGTCCCGAGCGATCTGCTCGCCCTTTACGAGCGCCAACGAGCCCGCTACGGAACCGGTGCATCGATGTTGCGCGGCGGGGTTTCGATGGCATCGGGGGTCAAGCTTCTCGAAAACGAGATGCAGGCGATCAGAGCGGCAGCACCCGACGAGATCATCATGTGCGCGTCAAGCGAGGCGATTCTGGTTCGTACCGGCGAGTCGGGGCTGTGAGCTGCTTCTGGCTCTGAGTTTGGTCTGGCTCTGAGCTTGATCTGACTCTGAACTTGATCTGAGCCGCTAGAGGCCGGCCGACCGCGGCGAGTGCGGGTGCTGGTGCGCCAGTCGAGCCGCGAAGAACAGCGCGATCGCGGTGCTCTGCACGATGACGGTCACGCCCACCAGTGTCGGTAGCGACACCTCGTAGAGCGCGCCGGCAAGGGTGCCGCCGGCCGCGGTCGCTACCCCGATGACGGCCGCAAAGAGGCCATAGGCGGTGCTTCGCCGGCGGGAGTCAACGAGGTCAGCGACCGTGGCCCGCAGGGTGGACTCCTGTACTCCGAGGGCCGCCCCCCAGAGCAGCGATCCGGCGACGATTTGCGGCACCGTTCCCGCAAAGGCGAGCGCGGGAATGGTGGCAGCAATGACCGGCAGGACGAGAAGAACCCGCGGGCCGAACCGGTCGTACGCCCAGCCGGTTGCCAGTGCCGCTAGGCCATCGACCACCATCGCACCCGCATACAGCAGCGGGATGGCCGGCGCTGGCAGCAGTCCGGTCGTCACCAGGTGGAACGAGATGACCCCGAAGGTGCCGAACCCCAGCATCGTGGTGGCGGTGAATGCCGAATAGAGCCAGAACGTGCGGGGCAGCTTCGGGAGCGCCTGCTCGGTGTCGGCGGCGACGGGCGGGCGGCGTTCAACCTCGTAGTCGACGGGATGCGGCACGCGCGACCGCAGCCAGACCACCAGCCCGAGGGCGAGCACTCCCGGCAGCGCCAGCACGGCAAGGGCAGGACCGTACTGGTTTCCGCTGATCACGAGGACGGCCGCGACGACGAGCGGGCCGATCACAGCCCCGAACTGGTCAATCGCCTCGTGCACCGCGAAGCCACGCCCGCGCCCGGTGGATGCCGTGGCAAACGACAGCAGGGCATCCTTCGCGGGAGAGCGCACCGCTTTGCCCACCCGCTCGAGGATCACCAGGCCGCAGGCTACCCAGAGCACCCCGACGAATCCGAGGGCGGGCACGGCAATGACGGTGAGGGCATAGCCGGCGATGGTCCACGCCCAGAACTGTTTTGTGCGGTCGGCGAGCGGACCGGAGACAAGGCGTAACAGTAGCGATGCTGCCTCTCCGATGCCGGTGACGATGCCCACGACCAGCGCGGTGGCTCCGAGCGCGGCCAAGATCGGTCCGGTCACCGACCGGGCCCCCTCGTAGACGAAATCGGCGAGCAGGCTCACCGTGCCGAAGGTGATGATGAAGCGCCAGGCCGTCAGGGTGGGGGTGCCGGGTTGCTTCACGTGCTCATCGTATGTCGCCTAGGCTTAGCTTTTGAATGGGTCGGCAAGACGGCCGCGTCGCCCGCAAGGGTGCCGAGGAACGTCCGGGCTCCGCAGAGCATGGCGGTGGGTAACACCCACCCGGGGTAACCCGCGAGAACAGTGCAACAGAAAGCAAACCGCCAACCGACTTCGGTCGGAGGTAAGGGTGAAACGGTGGTGTAAGAGACCACCAGCGGCCGGGGTGACCCGGTCGGCTAGGTAAACCTCGCCAGGAGCAAGGTCAGACAGGAAGCGTTACGGGCTGCTCGTCCAGTTTCCGGGTAGACCGCTAGAGGCGTGCGGCAACGTACGTCGTAGATAGATGGCCGTCCAGCGCCGCAGTGCGTGTCACTGCGGTGTGAACAGAACCCGGCGTATCAGCCGACCCATTCCTCGGCTGTCGCGCGGGTTCGCGCGCGCGGCTACTCGGCAGGCGGCCCGCTCACGAGGCCCGCTCACGAGGCCAGTTCACGCGGCCAGTTCAGGCGGCCAGT
>JANXTJ010000044.1 GCA_025352485.1 Salinibacterium sp. | reverse complement strand
ATGAAGTGGTCGATGTGCCGTGGGTCGTTGTGTAGCTCGACGACGATCTCGCCGGTCGGTGAGATCAGTTCCCTGCAGCGCCTGAGCAGCATTGCGATGTCACCGCCGATGCCGATGTTGCCGTCGACCAGCAGAGTGGTCTGCCACATCCCCTCACCGGGGACGCTGTCGAATACTGACCCGGTCAGGTAGGAGCCACCGAGTCGGCTCGCCAATTCGATGGCGGCGGGGGAGACGTCAAGACCCATGGCGTTCAGGCCGAGGTCCATTGCCGCGCGCACCATCCGGCCCGGCCCGCAACCGATGTCGAGCACGGGGCCGGTGACACGGCTGAGCAGGGTGAGGTCGGCGTCATCCGCGTCGGCGTGCCAACGCGACACGTCCATCGTGGTCACGATTCCCGCGCCGCCGGCCGCACGAAGGTAGAGCAGGTGCGAATCTGATCGGCGCAGTGCGCTCGCGTAGGGCTCTGATCCGCCCGCGCCGAAGGTTGCTGTGGTGATACTCATAGCGACACCAGCTCGCGCGTAAAGCCGGCCAGGGTAGCGGCGAAACGGCTTTCGGGAGCGCGGGCCGCGACGTGGTGCGCGTCGGCGATGGTATCCACGTCGGTGAGCGGCGTCAGCATGCCCACCTGGAGGCCAGCCTGGGTCAGCCGGTCCCGTTGCAGCCGTCCGGTATCGGGGCGAGACATGGGGATGCCGCGCACCAGGTCTCCCCGCGGTTCGCGCATCCCCAGCGCCCAAAAGCCGCCGTCCAGCGCGAGCCCGAGCCAGGCATCTTCCGTCTTGGCAATGGCGGGCCCCGCCCACGCGTCGAACGCAGGCGCGAGGTCTGCTGCGGTGAACTGGGGGGTGTCCATGCCGATCAGCACGACCGGCTCATCGAGCAGGTCGAACATGGCACCGAGGCGCTCGTCCAGGCCGCCGCTGACCTGCGGCATGACCTCCCAGCCGCGGCTGTCTGCCGGGGTCTGATCCCCCTCGAAAAGCAGAATGCGCCGTGAAGCAGGCACCTCGGCTGCCGCACACATCGTGTCGGCAATCGCGGCCGCGGCAAGCTCGGCGGCCTCAACAAAGCTCAGGGCGGGATGAAGCCGCGTCTTCACCTTCCCGGGCACGGGCTCTTTAGCGATCAACACCAGAATCGTCATGCGAAGTGTTCGGAGCCCTCCGCGTTTCGGCTAGTAGCCGTGACATATCTTTTACCGCCGTGATTGTGCCCCGGAGGGTGCCGGTTACCTTGGAGCGTCCGACGCGCGGCGCGTAGGGGGTGGCGACCTCGAGAATGCGCCATCCCGCTGCATTCGCGCGCAGCACAAGTTCGAGGGGATACCCGCTGCGCCGGTCTTGTAGGCCGAGACCGATCATGGCCTCGCGGCGCACCGCACGCATCGGCCCGAGGTCGCGCAGCGGCAACCCGGTGGCCCCGCGGATGAGAATGGCGAGCGCCCGATTGGCGATCCGAGCGTGCACCGGCCACGCCCCTCTCGTGGTGGGCAGCCGTCGACCGAGCACGAGGTCGTGGCTGCCCGCGATCAGCGGATCGACGACTCGGGGAAGGTCGGCCGGATCCATGGAGGCGTCCGCGTCGCAGAAGGCGACGATCGGCGCGCTGGCAGCCAGCAACCCGGCGTGGGCGGCAGAGCCGAACCCGCGACGGGGCTCAGCGACAACCATGGCTCCGTGTGCGCGAGCGACGGCTGCGGAATTGTCGGTCGATCCGTTATCGACCACGATCGCCCGATAGCCGACGGGCAGGCGCGTCAACAGCCAGGGCAGCGCGCCCTCCTCATCGAGGCACGGGAAGATCACGTCGACGAGAGGGGCGCTGGCGGCGGTCATCGCACGGCCGCTCGCAACGGCGCTGTCGCGAACTCGCGCATGCCGACCTCAAAACTTACCGAGGGCTGCCAGCCAAGTTCTGCACGCAGGGCGGCGGATGACGCGGTGATGTGCCGCACGTCGCCGAGACGGTATTCGCCCGTGACCACGGGGGTGAGACCGCCCGCGTGCCGGCTCACCGCGGCCGCAAGTTCGCCGATGGTGTGGACAACGCCGCTACCGACGTTGAAGGCGCGGAAGCTCCCGGGCGGCCGATTCACCGTCGCGGTCAGCGCCGCGAGGTTTGCGGATGCCACGTCGCGCACGTGCACGAAGTCGCGTCGTTGCGCGCCATCTTCGAACACGCGCGGGGCTTCGCCGCGCTCGATGGCCGACCGAAAGAGCGAGGCGACACCGGCATAGGGGGTGTTCTGCGGCATTCCGGGGCCGTAGACGTTGTGATACCGCAGCGCGATCGCGGTGCCGCCAGTCGCGCGGGCCCACGAGCTGGCCAGATGCTCCTGCGCAAGCTTCGTCGCGGCGTACACGTTGCGCGGGTCGAGGGGAGCGCCCTCGTCGATGAGTTGGGGCAGCAGAGGATTACCGCCGTCGTCGAGCGGATCGAAGCGGCCGGCGTCGAGGTCAGCCACCGCTCGCGGCGCGGGTCGGGCCGGTCCAGCGGGGCCGCTGTATGCACCCTCGCCGTAGACGACCATCGAGCTGGCCAACACGAGCCTGCCGATGCCGGCGGCGGTCATTGCGGCCAGCAGCGTCGCCGTGCCCAGGTCGTTAGAGCCGACGTAGTCGGGGGCTTCGGAGAAGTTCACGCCAAGGCCGACCTTCGCGGCCTGGTGCGAGACCACGTCGACACCCTCCAGCGCGCTTCGCACGGCGGCCTCATCGCGCACATCGGCGCGCACGAACTCGACCCGGGGATCGGGGCTTCCAGCATCCCCGTGCACGTCGGAGCGCAGCGAATCGAGAACCCGCACCTGCCATCCCGAAGCAAGCGCGGCATCCACCACGGCGCTGCCGATGAAACCGGCCCCGCCGGTAACAAGCAGTTTCACGGCGTCGGCCGCGCGAGCACCGCGGCGACCTCGGCGGGGTCGATGAGCACCCTGCCCGCGTAGTCGGCCGGGATCGCCGCCACGATTTCGGTGATCGCCGCGATAATGCGCGGTTGTGCCCCGCGAAGACGCGCGAAGACGAGTTCGGCGGTGAGCTCTGTTTCAGACGGCGCCGCGTCGCTGTCGG
>JANXTJ010000040.1 GCA_025352485.1 Salinibacterium sp. | reverse complement strand
CCGCCGGCGGTTCTGTCACTATCCAGAATTGGCCGGATGCCACCACCCAGGTCGGCGCCCACCTCGAGCACCTCTTGCGGCATTTCGGTGCGACGGTCACCCGCGATGCCTGCTCCCTCACGGTCACGGGCCGTGGACCAGTGACCGGCGTCGACCTCGACCTGTCTGCGAGCGGGGAACTCGCCCCTGCGCTGGTGGCTCTGGCCGCGCTGTCTGCCGAGCCGAGCCGCATCACCGGCATCGGTCATCTGCGGGGCCACGAATCCGATCGTCTCGCCGCCCTCACCGCCGACATCAACGGCCTCGGCGGCGCCGTGACCGAGCTCGACGACGGCCTGTCCATTGAGCCCAGAGTGCTGCACGGTGGGGCGTGGGGCGCCTACGAGGATCACCGCATCGCCACCGCCGGCGCGATCATCGGCCTCGTGACTGCCGGGGTTGCGGTCGACGATATCGGCAGCACCGCCAAGACCCTCCCGCAATTCCCGCAGCTCTGGGCGGGGATGCTCGGCGGCCCGCCCGTGGGCCGGGAACCGGTACAGCTGCCGTGAGCCGGCGCGAGTGAGCTGGCTCACCGACGACGAGGACGACGGCGACTACGCGCAGTACGACGAGTCTGCGGCGAAGGTGCGCCCCAACCCCAAGGGCAACAAGCCACGCAGCAAGATCCGCCCCGAGCACGCGGATGCCGTCAGCGGCAGGGTCTTCACGGTCGACAGGGGTCGCTATGGCGTCTGGGTCGACGAGAACACCCCGGAGGAACGCCAGCTGGTGGCCGCCAAGGCGCGGGAGCTGGGCAAGAACCAGGACGGCAAGGTGTCGGTGGTTCCCGGCGACCGGGTCGATCTGGTCGGCGACATCACCGGTGCAGAGGGCAGCCTCGCTCGCATCGTGCGCATCCAGCCGCGCGGCACCCTCCTGCGGCGCAGTGCCGATGACACCGATTCCGTGGAACGGATCATCGTCGCCAACGCCGACCAGATGCTCATCGTCGTCGCCGCCGCGAACCCGGAGCCGCGGCCGCGCCTCGTGGACCGATACCTCGTCGCAGCGTTCGACGCCGGGATTACGCCGATCCTCGTGATCACCAAGACGGACCTCGCGGATCCCAGCGAATTTCTCGCCAACTTTGCCGGGCTCGACCTGCAGGTTTTTCAGAGCCGCTCAGACGATTTCCCGCTCGAGGCGATCCGGGCCGCGCTGCAGAAGCACACGACAGTTGCTGTCGGGCATTCCGGTGTAGGCAAGTCGACCCTCGTGAATGCGCTGGTGCCTGACGCAAATCGGGCGGTCGGCCGCGTTAACGACGTGACCGGGCGGGGACGACACACGTCGTCGTCCACGATCTCGTACCGCATCGGCACCGGCTGGATAGTGGACACCCCCGGTGTGCGATCTTTTGGTCTCGGTCACGTCGACCCCGCGAACATCCTGAAATCTTTTACAGACCTTGCCGTACTCGCCGAGGATTGCCCGCGCGGGTGCACGCACCTGCCGGATGCCCCCGACTGCAACATTGTCGAACGGGTGCGGGCCGGCGACCTCGGCGAAACCGGCCGGCTCCGGCTGGATTCGTTGCAGCGGCTCATCGGCACCCTCGGCAGCACCACGAACCAGACCTAATCCGGCGCGGCGGCGCCGCGCTGGCTCGGCGAGGTGCACAGACCCACCCGCCCCGGCCGTTCGCGGCGAACACACCCGCCGCGACGATACGCTGGCCACCGTGACCGCGTACTCCCTCAGCGACGACCTGTCCCTTGCCCTCGCCCTCGCGGCTGAAGCCGACCTCATCTCCCTCGGCCGTTATCGCGCAGTCGACCTTGTCGTCACGACGAAGCCCGACCGCTCGCCGGTGACGGACGCCGATCAGGCCGTGGAGCGCGGCATCCGCGCCGGAATTGCCGCGGCTCGCCCCGACGACGCGATCCTCGGCGAGGAGTACGGCAGCGAGGGGCAGGCATCGCGCCGGTGGATCATCGACCCCATCGACGGCACCGCAAACTTCCTCCGCGGTGTGCCGATCTGGGGCACCCTGATTTCTCTCGCGATCGACGATGTGCCGGTCGTCGGCGTGGTCAGTTCGCCGGCGCTCGGCAAGCGCTGGTGGGCGGCAGCCGGCCACGGTGCATGGGCGCAGGCGGCGGGCGAACCCGTGCGCCAACTCGCCGTCAGCGCTGTCGAAATCCTGGCAGATGCATCCCTGAGCTATAACAGCCTGCAGGGCTGGGATGCCGCCGGCCGGCTCGACGATGTCGTCGCGCTATCCCGCAGCGTCTGGCGCACCCGCGCGATCGGCGAGATGTGGGCCTACATGTTGCTGGCAGAGGGGGCGATCGACATTGTGGGGGAATTCGACCTCCAGCCCTACGACATGGCGGCGCTCATCCCGATTATCGAGGAGGCGGGCGGCCGTTTCAGCTCGGTGAATGGCGAGTCGGGGCCGTGGCATGGCAGCGCCCTAGCGACCAATTCACTGCTGCACGCCGCGACGCTGGAATTGCTGTCACCGAAGAGGCCGACATGACGCGGTTGACGGGAAAACGATCAACGGCCGCGGGCGTCGTGCTGCTAGGCGTCCTGGCGCTGGGGTTCACTCTCGTCGGGTGCAGCCCCGCCAAGACGGCGTCTGTGCCCTCAAGCAAAGCCACCACCGGCGCTGACGTCTTTAGCGTCACCGTCGGTGATTGCCTCAATGATTCCTCGGTAAGCGGACAGATTAGCTCGGTTCCGCTGGTGCAGTGCAGTGCGCCTCACGACAGCGAGGCCTACTTCAGCGGCAAACTTGCCGACGGGGATTTTCCGGGCGAAACCGCCGTCAAGAAGGGCGCAGAAGCGCTGTGCGGCCCCGCGTTCACCGACTTCATCGGAGTTCCGTATCAGAAAGGCAAGGGTTATGACTACACCTACTACACCCCGACGGCGGACAGCTGGAAGGCCGGCGACCGCCAGGTCATGTGTGTCGCGTTCAACCCGTCGGGCGCTCAAGTGACCGGCACTCTCAGAGGGGCGAAGGGATGACCGCGGCGGCCGTGTCCTCGCGGCGGGTCCGAGTGCTCACCGCCATTTTCCTAGCTACGGCGAGCCTGGCCCTCTCCGGTTGTGGCCTCTTCGGCGGAGCGGGCGGCGGCGCGGCCAACCCCACCGCGAGCCCGGGAGGCGACACCGACGTCTTCACGATCAAGGTGGGCAATTGCCTCAACGACTCGGCTACCAAGAACGAGGTCACCACGGTGCCCGCCGTCGATTGCGCCCATCCGCACGACAGCGAGGCATACGCCAGCATCACGATGACCGATGTAGCGTTCCCCGGCGCCGATGCGGTGAAAAAACAGGCAGAGAGTGGCTGTACTGCGAAATTCAACTCGTTCGTCGGGGTCGACTACGGCACCTCCAAGCTGGCCTACTCCTACTACTACCCCACGGCCGTGAGCTGGGCGCAGAATGACCGCGAGATTCTGTGCCTCATTGCTGATCCCGCGGGACAGACCACCGGCTCCCTGAAGGGCGCGGCACGATAGTCGCCCAGCGCAGTGTGTCAACACGTTGACTTCAAGCTATGGACGCAGAAACCTAACGTGGTCCCTTTCCCACATTTCTGAAAGAAAATCGCGAAAAGGCAAGATTTCCCGGAATCATGGGGCTCGGTGGCGGTAGTTATCAAAGTGTTATGTTGAAATTGGCGGTTTTAGTTACTTCAACCTTTGAACTCAGTCACAATTCATCTGCCACCGATCACTGTTGACGGTGGTACCAGAGGGGTTCTACCTCACACCAGAGAAAGGGAGTGACGTGAAGAAGTCTTCATTGATCTCAATCGCCGTATTTGCCACGGCGTCAGCACTGCTTCTTACCGGTTGTTCAGCGGGAGGCTCCGGCACCCCGACCGCCCGTGCCTGCATCATTCTTCCCGACACGGCGTCGTCGCCGCGCTGGGAGTCGGGTGACCGCCCGGCACTCGAGAAGGCCTTCACCGCCGCCGGCTTCGCTTCGGACATCCAGAACGCTCAGGGTGACGAGTCCAAGTACGCGACCATCGCCGACCAGCAGCTCGCCAAGGGCTGCGGCGTCATGATCCTCGTCGACTACAACAGCGCCGGTGTTCAGGTCGCGGCCAAGGCCAAGAAGCAGAACATCCCGGTTATCGCTTACGACCGCCCGATCGCCGGAGCCGACTACTACGTCTCCTTCGACAACGAGGGTGTTGGCGCGCTGGAGGGCCAGGCCATCCTGGACGGCCTCAAGGCTGCTGGCAAGGACCCGAAGACCGCCAAGGTTGTGTACGTCGGTGGAGACCCCAAGGACGGCAACGCCAAGATGTTCCACGATGGCGCTGACGGAGTCATGGCCAA
>JANXTJ010000035.1 GCA_025352485.1 Salinibacterium sp. | reverse complement strand
TTTCCATAGCAATTCCCTTCACCGCGCATCTGGACACGATGAAAGTAACGCCAGCGACCGCAGCGCACTAAGCCGAGAAAGTCAGGCCCGTTCCTTGCGAACACGCGGCATCGGCACGGTTCCTCGGCTTAACGTCATCCTCGGCATAATCGGGGTGGTGAATCAACCGGGACAGGTTGCGACCTTCTCCACCTCGTGATGCTGCCGAGCGACCGAGCGATTGCCAGGGGCGAGCTGAACGGGTCGGTGATCGCGGCCGGGCTCACGGACGAGTGGGTGGGGACGGTGGTGAGTTTGCGGGAGATCTGAGCCGCTTGGGGTCGGCATTCGACGAACTCTTCGGGAGACATCAAGCCGACCCGCGATCGTCGCCACGTCTTCCTCGCGAATCGTGGCTACGACACCATTGCCACGTTCGCCGTGGACGGGGGCTCCGCAGTTCGTGAGAAGATCGACTCCGGAACCGTCTGGCTGCAGCACCTGCTCGTGAGCGGTGACCAGTTGCTGGTGGCGGGCTGGGACTCCTCAACGTGGACGCTCCCACTCTCGTCGACGGCATCCGGGGCCCGCGAGAATGCTCTTCGAGTGCGCCCGGGTGGGCTGCTGGAGGCGCGCTGCACTTAGTTCACATGTTTGAACCATTGTTTACATATCGGGAAATCTTCGATAGAGTGACGGGCATTCCCATCACCACTCACCAAGGAGGTAGCTATGCGAAAAAAGAGATCAGCAGTAACTCTCGCGGTGGCCTTGGCGTCGGCAAAGGTTTTGACCACGTGCGGTACCACCGGCCCGTCCCCTGATGCTGACTCGTGCCGAGTTGGACGGCCTCGACGTGGTTGTCGTGGTGGCGTCGGCGGACGGCACTGCACCACTGGTCCCGGACGATCTGGCCGGGATCACCCGTGAACAGAACGTCGACCTGCAGCAGAACGTGATGACGGCCGTGCTGCTGCTCGAGGTGCTGCGCCAGGCGCTGCGTCGGCCCGGGGGTCTGGTGATCGGACTCGGCTCGATCGGTGCGCAACTCGGCAGCGGATACGGCGCATCGAAGGCGGCGCTGCACGCGTGGATCTTCTGGCGTGCCGAAGATCTCGGTGCGGGCGGGGTCACCGCAAACCTAGCGCTGCCCGGCTATGTACCGCACACCGAGTTCCTCGGTGACCGAGTGACACCTGAATGTGATGGGGTGCGCGTTGCTCGCTCGCTTGTCGGCCGCGCCGGCACGTCTGCCGAGAGCGCAGCATGCATTGAATCTCTCGCGTCCCCCGACGCGGGCTACATCACCGCCCCGCTCCTAGGAGCCAAAGGGCGAATGGTTCTCGGAAGCTGAACGGATCTCAGGAAGGAACACCCGCATGACCATGTACGAATCCCTCGGAGTGCCCGGAGTGCTCAACGGCGTCGGGCCTGCCACCCGGCTCGGCGGCCTGACACTGCATCCGGATATCTGGAAGGCGATGCAGGAGGCCCTGGCCACCTCGGTGCGGATGGACGCTCTCGAGCGGGCAGCGGGTGCCCGCCTCTCCGAGCTGCTTGGGGTGCCTGCAGCGTACGTCACGTCCGGGGCCTCCGCCGCACTGTTCCTCGGGACAGCGGCGACCATGGCGCGCGGCCGAGCCGACCTGATCGACCAGTTGCCCGACACCACGGGAATGAAGCACAAGGTCATCATCCAGAGCGCACAGCGTGACCCCTATGATCGTGCCGTGGCGGCGGCAGGAGCGACCCTGGTGCCGATCGGCTACCCCGACTCGACTCATCCCGGCGAGCTGGAGCGCGTGCTCGACGACGACGTCGCCGCCGTTTTGTTCCGGCCGGGAAAGCACGGCAACCTTCTCTCGCTCGAGGGCGCCTGCCGCATCGCGCACGCCCACGGGGTCCCCGTGATGATCGACGGCGCGATGTTCGTGCCGCCGATCTCGCGGCTGCAGGACTTCTTCGCGGCCGGAGCCGACCTTGTCGCCGTGAGCGGCGGCAAGGGCTTCCGTGGCCCGCAGGCGAGCGGGTTGCTGTGCGGTACCGCGGAGTTCATTGACGTGATCGCCCTGCAGCACCAGGACATGGACGAGCGGGGCTCGACGTGGCCGCGCAACACCGGCGACAAGACACCGACAACCCCGCCGCGTCACGGCATCGGTCGCCCGATGAAGGTCGGACGCGAGCAAATCGTCGGCCTCGTGACCGCAGTGGAGCGTTATGTGAAAGACCCGGGCGGTGACGAACGCGCGGGCGCTCTGGAGCTCGACGCAGCCGAGGAGGCGCTGCGCGCCGACGGGTTCATCCCGGTCACGCGCGTGCACGAGAAGACTTTCGACGTGCCCGGCCTGCAGTTGGATGTGTCATCGACGGGGGCTGACCTCGACACCGTCGTGCTCGCTCTGGCCGCGCGACCCACCCCGGTGTACGTGGGGGAGTCGGAGGCGTACCGAGGTGTGCTCACTCTGAACGGCATGGCGCTGACCCCAGGCCAGGGTGTCGAGATCGCGGCGGCGATCATCGAGGTAGTGAAAGCGAAGCCGTGACACACGTGGCCGTGATCGGTGGCGGGATCATGGGAGCGGGGATCGCGCGTTCCTTAGCGGATGCCGGTCACAGAGTCGTCGTCGTCGAGCCTTACCTGCCGGTGGAGATCGATGGCGTCACCGTGACGCGCGACCTGAATTCTGTGCTGCCCGACGCCGACCTTGTGATCGAGGCCGTGACCGAGCAGATGTCGGTGAAGACGCCGGTGTGGACCCGCATGGGCGAGCTCACAAGACCGGACGCCATCCTCTCCTCCAACACGTCAGTTTTCGACATCGATGCGATGGCCGGGCTCGTACAGGCCCCCGATCGCGTCCTCGGTATGCACTGGTTCAACCCGGCGCAGTTAGTTCCGTGCGTCGAGGTCATTCGTGGGTCCACCACCTCCGACGGTGTTGTCATCGCGGTGCAAGAGCTGCTCTCCGGGGCCGGCAAGCTGCCTGTCGTGGTCCGCAACTCACCCGGGTTCGTGGCCAACCGCATCCAGTTCGCTCTTGTGCGTGAGGCGCTGCTCTGCTACGAGGAGGGCCTCGCGACCGCCGGGGACATCGACACGATCGTGAGCAATTCGTTCGGGCTTCGCCTTGCCGTGCTGGGGCCGCTCGCGAACGCGGACCTTGGTGGTCTCGATACCTACCAGTCGATCCTGCAGTTCCTGTCGTCTACGCTTGGCGAGCGTTTCGCGGTACCCGAGGTGCTCAAGCGACTCGTCGCCGACGGCAGGCTCGGGGTGAAGAGTGGTGACGGCGTCTCCGAGTATACGCCGGACCGCATCGCCCAGCTGATCCACTACCGCAACGCCAGGTTGGAGCGGGTCATTTCCGCAGTGAAGGACACACCATGAGACTCATGCGAGTAGGCGCACGCGGCGCCGAGCGACCCGTGCTGCTGGACGGGGAGGGAACGACATGGTCGCTCGACGGTGTCACCGCAGACATCGACCCGGCGTTCTTCGCCACCGACGGCATCGCTCGAGCGAGGGCCGCACTCGACGCAGGACAACTCACGCCAACCATCATCGACGGTGAGCGGATCGGGCCCCCCATCTCCCGACCCGCCAGCATCATCTGCATCGGCATGAACTACGCGGCACACGCCGCCGAGTCGGGCGCGCTACCGCCCGAGAACCTCGTGATCTTCTTCAAGAAGGCGAACACGGCCGTGGGTCCGACGGATCCGATCGTCGTGCCCCGCGGTTCGGACCGCCTCGACTGGGAGGTCGAGCTCGCCATCGTGATCGGCGCGGAGGATCGCCATCTTGCCACCGACGAGGAGGCGCTAGCCACGGTCGCGGGCTACGCGCTCGTGAATGACCTCAGTGAGCGCACCTTCCAGATCGATATCTCGGGCGGCCAGTGGTCCAAGGGAAAGTGCGCTGCGGACTTCGCACCGTTCGGCCCGTGGATCGCCACGCCCGACGAGGTCGGCGACGTGCAGGCACTGCGGCTGCAGAGTTGGGTCAACGGCGAGCCTCGCCAGGACTCGTCCACGGCCGACATGGTGTTCCCTGTGGCGCAGATCATTCGCGAACTGAGCCAAGTGATGGTGCTCGAGGCCGGAGACGTCATCCTCACCGGGACCCCGGAGGGGGTTGCCCTGTCGGGCCGTTTTCCGTACCTGTCACCGGGGGATAAGGTACGGATGACCATCGATGGACTGGGCGAGATCGCGCAGCGAGTAGTCGCCTAGTCGAACCCGAGTTTGGCTCATCCGCAACCGTGGTGATGCCTCTCTTCGGCGTGGCCGTGCAAC
>JANXTJ010000022.1 GCA_025352485.1 Salinibacterium sp. | reverse complement strand
AAGGATGACCTGTGCAGCGGGGTCTCGGCCTGGTCTGGACGCCTCATCCACGGCGGGCTGCGTTACCTCGAGCACGGCGAGATCGGGCTGGTGCGTGAATCGCTGAGGGAGCGCGAACGACTGTTCGTGCTCGCCCCGCATTTGGTGAAGCCGGTTCCCCTCCTAATGCCGTTCTACTCCAGAAACAAGCGCCCCTCGTGGCTCATCTGGATGGGAATGATTGCGTACGACGTCTTGTCGTTTGACAAGAAGTCTCCGTCGCACCGGATCCTGTCTCGCAAGAAGGTGTTGCAGCGCTTTGCTGGCATGGAGCAGGGCGGCCTTGGCGGCGCGGCTCTCTTCACCGACGGTCAAGTCTCCTACGCCGAAAGACTCTGCGTTGAACTCGCCGTCGCCGCGAAGGCAGACGGCGCCGTGGTCATCAACCATGCCGAAGTTAACGAGATCCTCGTGCAGAATGGTGTGGCGCGCGGTGTGCGTTACACCGACGCACGCACCGGTAAAGCCGTCGAGGTGCTCGGTGCCGTAGTGATGAACGCTGCTGGCCCGTGGGTGGACTGGGTGCTCGGTAACCCCAGCGACGCCCCGAGTGCTGCCCCAACGATGGGCAAGCGCCTCATCGGCGGCTCCAAGGGCACGCACATCATTGTCGAGTCGTTCCCAGGGGCGCCCAATGACGTCGTCTACTACGAGTCGCAGTCAGACGGCCGCCTCGTTCTGGTGATCCCGTGGATGGGCCGCTACCTGATCGGGTGCACCGACACGAAGTTCGATGCAGAGCCGGATAGCGCCCGCGCCACCACGGTGGAGGTCGATTATCTCCTCGCGGAGACGAATGCGCTGATCCCGGAGGCGAAGCTTGCCATCGACGACGTGCTGTTCACCTACAGCGGTGTTCGCCCGCTTCCGTCTGCTCCGGGAGTTCCGGAATGGAAAATCCCGCGCAGCCACATCATTCATGACCACAAGAAAGACGGCCAGGCGAATCTGTACTCGGTCGTCAGTGGCAAGCTGACCACCTATCGGCAGCTCGCGGAAGACGCCGTCGACATCGCGTTCAGGGCCCTCGGTCGCAAGAAGATCGCGTCGCCGACCCGAAACCTCCCGTTCCCCGGTGCGGCAGTGGCCGACTACGCTGCAGCTCGGGCATCCTTCTTGGTCTCCAGCGAGGTCGCCGCAGACACGGCCGAGCGTTTGTTCGGCCTGTACGGCGTGCGCGCAGAAGAGGTCCTGAAGTTGGTTAGGGCCACCCCGGCGCTGGCCGAGAGATTCGATCCGAACTCTGCGGCGATCGCGGCCGAGTTGGTCTTCGCGGCCGAGCAAGAATTTGCGCACACCCTGTCCGACGTGATGGCGCGCAGAATCCTTCTTGCCTTTGAGCCGGATCACGGGCTGGCCGGCATCACGCGCGCCACCGAGATTCTGGGTGGCACGCTGGGCTGGGACGAAAAACGGCGCGCCGCCGAGATCGCCGAGTACCGCGAGTGGCTCGGTCACCTCTCGGTGCCTGGGCGCGCCCAGAAAGACAGCGCTTCGCCGCCTGCCGTCGGGAAGCGCTGACCTGATGGCTGGAAGATACGTACTGGCTTTAGACGAAGGTTCGAGCAGTGCTCGTGCTGTGCTGGTTGACGAGGCTGGCCGCACGGTCAGCGACGCCTCAGCACCGATTCAAGCCCTTTTCCCGCAACCGTCCTGGGTCGAACTCGACCCCGCGACCCTCTGGAGGGCGGCAGAGAGCTCGATTCGCCAGGCCATGGACAAGGTGGGCGCGACTGCGAGTGACATCGTCGCCGTCGGCCTGACCACCCACCGTGAAACCTGCATGATCTGGGATCGCGCAACGGGACGCCCCGTCTACAACGCGATCATGTGGATGTCAAAGCAGACCGACGACATCGTCGCTCGCTGGTCTGCCGCCGGAATGGACGACGAAATTCGGCGCCGGACGGGTCTGCGAAATGATTCCTATTTCTCGGCATCCAAACTGGTGTGGATTCTGGAAAACGTGCCGGGTGTGCGTGATGCCGCGCTCGAGGGAAAGCTTGCGGCCGGAACCGTCGACACCTGGTTGCTGTGGAATCTGACGGCAGGGAAGTCGCATCGCACCGACCCGAGCGCCGCCTCCCGCACGGCAATGTTCAACATTCACGAGGGTGTCTGGGATCGCGTACTCTGCGAGATGTACGACATTCCCATGCAGCTGCTTCCCGAGGTGGTCGCCTCCGATTCCTGTTTCGGATTTGTTGACGCGGCGCTGCTGCCCGGCGGGGGAGACGCAACGATCCCGGTGATGGCGATGCTTGGGGACCAGCAGGCTGGCCTCTATGGTCAGGCCTGCCTCGGGCAGGGCGCGGCCAAAAACACCTACGGCACCGCGGGCGTTCTCACCGTCAACGTGGGCTCAGAGCCCGCCAACATCGACGGGATGACGAGCAGCGTCGCGTGGAAGATGGACGCTGTCACGACCTTCGAGGTCGAGGGAGTTGTCTTCCACAGCGGCCAGACACTGCACTGGTTGCGTGACAATATGCGACTCATCGATTCGGTCGACGCCAGCGACAAAATCGCCCAGTCCGTCCCCGACAACGGGGGCGTTTATTTTGTGCCGGCCTTCGCTGGGCTGTGCGATCCGTACTGGGATCGGCAGGTGCGTGGCGCGATTATCGGGCTGACTCTCGACACAGGGGCAGCGCACGTCGTGCGTGCCGGTGTCGAAGCGATGGCCTATCAGACCCGCGACAATGTCGACGCGCTGACACGTGGCGGAATCAGCGTTCCGAGCCTCAAGGTCGACGGCGGCGCCACCCGAAACGACTTCCTGTGTCAATTTCAGGCTGACATCCTCGGCATTCCCGTCGAGCGCCCGCACGGACTGGAGCGCACCGCTCTGGGGGTTGCCCGTCTCGCGGGAACGGGAGTCGGTCTGTGGAACGGCACTACCGATCTCGCCGGCTCCTGGCAACTCGAGCGCGTGTTTGAGCCGACCATGTCAGCGGACCAGCGCGAGGAACTGTACGACGGTTGGACGCAGGCTGTGGCAGCGGCACGCTCCATCCCACCGCGCCGACCGCGGTCAAGTCACCCGGCACGATAAACCTGGCCGCCGCTCGCTGGCGAGGGGCGTGCATTGCGTGAAAAAAATGGGAAAGAGAAGAACGTGCGAAAAGTAAACCCAATGGCCATGGTCAAGCGGGCGCAACAGGGTGGCTATGCGGTTGGTGGCTTCAACATGCACAACCCCGAAACGACTCAGGCGCTCATCCGCGGGGCGGAAAAGGCGAATTCCCCCATCTTCCTGCAGGTCGGGCGCGCGATCGTGCCGCACCTCGGGCTGGAGGAGGCCTTTCGCATGACCCGTCACGAGTTGGATAAGTCCAACGTCGAGGCGGCCATTCACCTCGACCACGGCACCTATGACGAGGTCTTTCTGGCGCTCAAGCTCGGATTCGACTCGATTATGTTCGATGGCTCGCACCTGAGCTTCGAAGATAACGTCGAGGCGACGCGCCACATCGTGGCCGTCGCTCACTCGTTCGGCGTGCCCGTCGAGGCCGAACTGGGCAAGATTCCGGATGCAGGCACCGACGTGGACTGGACCGATTACTACACGAAGGTCGACGAGGCCGAGGAATTCGTGGCCAAGACCGGGGTAGACCTTCTCGCGGTCTCCGCCGGGGTGTTCCACGGCATCCCGCCGACCCGTCCGCTGCCTCTGGCGATCGACCGCATCCGTGCGATTCGCGACGTGACCGGTATCCCGCTGGTGCTGCACGGCGCATCCGGAGTCCCGTTGGAAGACCTGCGCGCAGCCATCGGGGCGGGCATCCACAAGCTCAACGCCGACACCGATCTGCGGCACGCCTTCCGCCGCGGGGTCGAGCAGACCTGGGCTTTGGGCGATCGACAGTTTGAAGTGGCGATGGCAGAGGGCCGACGCCTGATGATTGATGCAACGGCCGAGAAGATGACCGAGTACGGTTGCGCCGGGATGGCCAGTGCTCCTGAGGCAGCAGCCATCTCGTAACAGGGAGAACACGTGCTTAAGGGAATAGATCCGCTTTTGAGCGGAGAGTTGTTGCGCATCCTCGACGAGATGGGGCACGGCGACGAGCTGCTTCTGGTCGACAGAAACTTTCCGGCGGCGGCGACCGGGCGACCGGTAGTGCGGCTGGGGGAGGTCGGTGTGGTGCGCGCGGCGAGCGCAATCCTCGGGGTTTTTCCGCTGGATGAGTTCATCGAGCGCCCCTTGGCGCGGATGGAAGTACACGAAGACCCCACGCTCACTACCTCGGAGCAGGACGAAATTCTCGACATCGCGCGCCGGGAGCATCCTCGGGCGTTGGAGTGGGAAATCGTGCCTCGGCTAGATTTTTATGAGCGATCGCGCCGCGCTTACGCGGTCGTGCACACGCTCGAACCGCGCCCGTGGGGATGTTTCATCCTCAGCAAGGGCGTGGTTTTTCCGCCCGCCGAAGCCTGAAGCAGCGCTCTAGGTGAGGTGCTGGAGCACCGTCTTCTTCCAGTGCGCAAAACCATCGCGCACGTAACTGGTGTCGCTGTGCGGCACGAATTGTTCGGGGGCTGTCGGAGCATCGGCGGGATCGGCCGCCGCAAAATTGATGCCGAGCGTGGTCGCCGCGGCGATCGCGGCGCCGAGGCCGGTGAGTTCGCGGCTGGAGGGGCGCACAATGATGCGGCCGGACAGGTCGGCGAGCGACTGGCAGAGGTAGTCGTTGCTGGCGGCACCGCCGTCGACCGAGAGCGAGAACTGGCCGCCCACGGCGACCGGCATCGCCGAGATCAGGTCGAAGGCTTGGTACGCCATGCTCTCGATGCCCGCCCGCAAGATATCGGTGGGCTCTGTCTCCATGGTGAGCCCGCTGATCGTGGCGCCGGTGCCGCCCAACCAGGTGGGAGCGCCCATCCCGGTGAACGCGGGTACCACAGTGACGCGCCGGTCGGCATCCAGAAGGCTGTAGGTGACCCGCTCCTGTTCCGCATCCGGCAGCGACAGCATTCGGGTGAGCCAGGTCATGGTGTACCCGGAGTGGAAGGCCGAGCCCTCCATCTCGTAGGTGACGCCGCCGACCTGGTCGGCCCAGGCGATCGACGTCACCAGTCCGGGAGCGAGCGAGGGGGCTGCTCCGATGTTCATCCCCACGACACAGGAGGTGCCGAAGGTCGCTTTCGCGTCGCCGACGGCCAGCGCGCCGTGGCCGAGGAGTGAGGCCTGTTGGTCGCCGATCATGCCGGTGATCGGCACGCTGACCCCGGCGATGCTCGCGTCGAGCCAGCCGAACTGCGCGCTGGCCGTCGGCGACGCGAAAGCGACCTTCGGCACCTCCTGTGTCGTGGGGATGAACATCGGAGCAGCCCCCTCGCTCGCTCCCGGACT
>JANXTJ010000003.1 GCA_025352485.1 Salinibacterium sp. | reverse complement strand
CCGACATCGAAATCCCCGACCTGCGCGGCGGCTTCAGTCACCTCATCGCCGCCCTGACCGCCGACGGCCAATCGACCGTCAGCAATGTGGGAATCATTAGCCGTGGCTACGAGCATTTCATCGACAAGCTGCGCATTTTGGGCGCCGACTTCGTTTACGAGGGCTAAGACACCGTCATTCCACTGGTAGCGTCTTTCCGTGCGGAAACGACAGTCTTTGGGCGTGGCGACGCGGCCTCGCTCAGAGAAGACGGCGATTTTTCGGTTCTTCGCCGGCCTCCTGTTGCCCTTCATGTACTTCGTCGGCCGCTACCGGCTGCACGGCGTCGAGAACGTGCCGGCGACAGGCTCCTTCGTGGTCGCGCCCAATCACTACAGCAACATCGACCCGATCGTCATCGGCGTGGCGATGTGGAAGATCGGGCGGATGCCGCGCTTCCTGGCTAAGGCTTCACTGTTTCGGATTCCGGTGTTCGGCTGGCTCTTCGCCAAGGCGGGGCAGGTTCCGGTCGAACGATCGGGGCCTGCTCGCGACGGGGTAGACCCACTCGCCATGGCGCGGGGCATCGCGTTGGCCGGGCACGCCGTCGTGATCTACCCGGAGGGCTCGTTGACGCGCGATCCCGACTCGTGGCCGATGCGTGGCAAGCATGGTGCTGTGCGCACCGCCCTGGACGCGGGCATCCCGCTCATTCCCGCAGCCAGTTGGGGTGCCCAGCAGATCATGCCGCAGCGCACCAACAGGATCAGCCTCTTCCCGCGTAAAAACGTGGATATCGTCTTCGGGCCGCCGGTCGACCTGAGCGAGTTCGCCGGAATGTCAAGGGATTCCCGAGCCGTCGCCCGCGCGACTGAGAAGGTCATGAGCGAAATAACCGCACTCCTCGAGAGTCTGCGCGGCGAGACCGCACCGGCCACCCGCTGGGACCCTTCCGCGCACGGCCAGAGCGAAACCGGACGATTCCGTGGCTGACGCTGCGCTGGTGCCCGCCACCAGGGTCGCGGTTCTCGGCGCCGGATCGTGGGGCACAACCTTCGCCAAGGTGCTGGCCGACGGCGGAGCGAACGTGGCCATCTGGGCGCGCCGGCCGGAGCTGGCCCGCGAAATCTCGCAGTCCAAGCGCAATAGCGACTACCTGCCCGGCATCAACCTGCCACGCAGCCTGTGGGCCTCGTCCAGCCTGCCGGAGGTGCTGGCAGGCGCCGAGCAGGTCTACTTTTCGGTGCCGGCGCAGTCGTTGCGCGAAAACCTGCGTATCGTTCGGGAGCTGATTCCCTCCGATGCCCTCATCGTGTCGCTGATGAAGGGCGTGGAGAAGGGCACCGGCGCTCGGATGAGTGAGGTGATTCGCCAAGAACTGGGGATCGACGGGCAGCGGGTCGCCGTGGCATCCGGCCCCAATCTCGCGCTGGAGATCGCCAAAGAGCAGCCCACCGCCGCCGTGGTTTCTTCGGAGAACCGCGAGACGGCGACGATCGTGGCGCTCACCGCCTCGAACCCCTACTTTCGGTCATTCGTGAACACCGATGTCATCGGCACCGAATTCGGCGGTGTGCTGAAAAACCTGATCGCCGTCGCGATTGGCATCGTCGACGGGGTCGGCTACGGCGAAAACACTAAGGCGGCCATCATCACCCGCGGCCTCGCCGAAATGACCGACTTCGCCGTCGCCTATGGCGGCAGGGCTGAGACGCTGGCGGGGCTTGCGGGCCTCGGCGACCTCATTGCCACCTGCGAATCGTCGCTCTCGCGCAACAACACGGCGGGTCGACTGCTCGGTCAGGGCTACAGCTACTCCGAGGTCATCAAGCAGATGAATCAGACGGCGGAGGGGCTCTCCTCCGTGGCGCCCGTGCTCGAACTCGCGCTCGCGAAAAGTGTGGAGATGCCCATCGTCAGCCAGGTCGCCGAGGTGCTCGCGGGCACCCTGAACCCCCGAGATATCGCGCCGCACCTCGCGACCGACCAGCTTCCGCAGGGCGAGTAGTGCTGACCGTCGTGGTGTTGTTCGGTGGTCGGTCCTCCGAGCACACCATCAGCTGTGCCACGGCCGGGGGAGTGCTCTCGGCCATCGACCGCTCGAAGTACCGGGTCATTCCGGTCGGCATCACCCGCGCCGGCGCGTTCACGCTTCAGCCAGATGACGCGGCCCAGTTCGCCCTCAACCCCGCCGCGATGCCCGGCGTCGCCGATAACGGCACTCGCGTTTTTTGGCCGGACTCGGCCCTTTCGCGTGAGTTGCGCTATCGGGATGCCGCCGGCGCAAGTCACTCGCTCGGCGACATCGACGTGGTATTTCCGATCCTGCACGGGCCATTCGGCGAGGACGGCACCGTGCAAGGGCTCATTGAGCTCAGCGGACTGCCCTACGTGGGCAACGGCGTGCTGGCCTCGGCCCTGGGAATGGACAAGCACTTCACCAAGAGCGTGCTCGAGGCCGCCGGCGTGCGGGTTGCCCCCTGGGTGACCGTCACGCCGCACCAGTGGTCGACGGACAACGAGCTCTGGCGTGAGCGTGTGCGGCAGCTGGGGCTGCCGCTGTTCGTCAAACCAGCGCGAGCCGGATCCTCCGTCGGGGTCACCAAGGTTCACTCCTACGACGATCTGGATGCCGCCCTCGCGGTCGCGTTCGCCGAAGACAGCAAGGCGCTCATCGAGACCGCAGTGGTCGGCCGCGAGCTGGAATGCGGCGTGCTCTCCGGGCGCGCCGGCGGGCAGACCCGGGTCAGCGTCGCCGGCGAGATCATTGTCACCGGCCGCGAGTTCTACGACTTCGACGCCAAGTACCTTGACGTCTCCGCTGCCCAACTGGTCTGCCCCGCCGAACTGCCCGAGGGCGAGCTGCGGGAAATGCAGCACATCGCCGCCCGCGCTTTTGATGCCATCGGCGGATCGGGCCTGGCTCGCGTCGATTTCTTCTTCACCGGAACCGAGTTCGTCGTCAACGAGCTCAACACGATGCCGGGCTTCACCCCCATTTCGATGTATCCGAAATGCTGGGAAGCGAGCGGCTTCAGCTACCCCGAACTGATCGACGAGCTCATCCAGCTCGGCATCGAAGCGATTCGCTAGCGCGGCCTTCGCTGTGGCTGGGCCGCATCGCTGCCGCGTTAGTTGGCCGCTAGTTCGTCGTGTTCTGCGGCGCGATACAGGCGCGAGTCGGCGGGATGTTCGTCACCGCGAACGTCAGGTCGGTCAGAGTTGCCAGCCCGGAGGCCCTATTGCCGTCGATGACGACCTCGATCGCGGGGTCACGACCGTAGGTCGTGAAAATCGAATTGGCGATGTCTTTGTCGTCGCGCAACCAGTCGACGCCGCGCACGGTGATGCACGGCAGGGTCGCGGTCGGGGCTGGCACGGGCACGCCGCAGTGCAGCACGACACCGACGGGGGTGCCCCACGCGGCCGTGCCCTGGGCGTCGGTCTGGCGCGCCGGTAGGACGGCCACGGTCGCCGGCAGAGCCACAATGACGGCAGCGCACTGCGGGTTGATTGCGTCGGCGGCGGGGCGCAGCGCAACGACGGGGGCGCAACCGGCGAGCACCAAGAGAAGGGGAGCGGATGCCGCGGCCAGCAGCACGGCTTTGATCGTCGTTCGCATCGCCCTCAGGTTACCGCCTGCGCCTGACCCGGTACCGTGAGTGCATGAGTTCACCAGGGTCGCCCGTCGCGGCATCGCCGGCACCAACGCTCGGCACGGTCGGCGAACAGGGCGTGCTGGAGCGGATCTTCCCTCGACTGCCGGCCGCGACATCCACTCTGCTGGGCCCCGGTGACGACGCGGCGGTAATCGCGGCCCCCGATGGGCGGGTGGTGATCACGACCGACATGATGATTCACGGCCCCGATTTCCGGCTCGCCTGGTCGAGCGCCAACGATCTCGGCTGGAAGGCCGCGGCGTCAAACCTCGCCGATATCGCCGCCATGGGAGCCACGCCGACCGCACTGGTGGTGGCGATCGCGGCTCCCGCCGACACGTTGGTCGCGTTCCTCGAGGAGTTCGCCGACGGGCTGCGCGAGGGCTGCCAGGCGATGGCCCCCGGCTGCGGCGTAGTGGGCGGCGACCTGTCGGTCTCCGACACCCTGACCATTGCGGTCACCGCCTTCGGTGACCTCGAGGGTCGAGTGCCCGTGACGCGCTCGGGTGCCCGCGTGGGCGACGTCGTGGCCGTCTCCGGCGTGCTCGGAGCTGCAGCGGAAGGACTCCGCCTGCTCTTCGCACTGGGGGTGCCCGACGCGGCGACCGCTGCCGAACTTCGGCGCACGCACCCGGATCAGGTCGCCGCTCAGCTTCGGCCGCACCCGCCCATCGCCGACGGCAAGGCCGCAGCGTTGGCCGGAGCCACCGCGATGCTCGACCTCAGCGACGGGCTGGCCATCGATGCCACCCGCCTCGCGACCGCGAGTTCCGTCGCGCTCGCCCTGAGCGCTCTGACGGTTCAGGAGCTGACCGGTGGCGAAGATCACTCCCTGCTGGCGACCTTCCCGGCCGGAACCGAGCTGCCGGGTGGATTCCGCGCGATTGGTGAGGTCATCGAGGGGCAGGGACTACACCTCGACGGTCGTCACGTTGACGGTGCGGGCTGGGACCCGTATTCAGGCTGGGATGGGGCTCGCGGTTAGCCAATAGATCGTGGTGTCGCCGTAGTCCTTGCGCTTGTCGAGCTCGATGCCGGCCGGCCACTGCGGGGCGGGGGTGCGGCTGCTGCGCTCGAGCACGACGACGGAGCGGGGGTTCAGGCGCGAGGCGAGAGACGCGAGGTTGTGCTCGATCTCGGGCAGGTCGAAATCGTAGGGCGGGTCCATGAAGACCAGATCCCAATTTTCCCGCGCCGATTCGAGGAAGGCCAGCACGGGCTGCCCCACCGTCACGACGATCGGCGGGGCCTTCTTCGGGGCCTGCTTCAACACGCGGGTCGCATTGTCGCGGGATGTCGCGGCCAGCCGGTCCACGAGGGTGACGTGGGCAGCACCTCGCGATGCCGCCTCCAGACCGAGGGCGCCGGAACCGGAGTAGAGGTCGAGCACGCGCATCCCCTCGATGGCGCCGCGGGCTTCGAGTGCCGAGAAGATCGCCTCCCGCACGCGATCGCTGGTGGGGCGGGTGCCGTAGCCGGGTACCGCGAGGGAGATGGATCCGGCAAAGCCGGCAATGATGCGTGTCATGTCGTGACGAGGTTAGCCGGTCCAGAATCGGAAAAGACCGTAGCCCTGACCGACGAGCTCTGTGGGCGCACCCAGCAGCCCCACGAGGCCGAGGACGATGCCGAAGAACACCCGGTTGACGGCCGGGATCCACAGCAGACCGAACAGGATCAGGATCGCATAAGGCGCGATGCGCGCCGCCCGAGCGAGCCAGCGCTGGGCCACGTACGGCTCAATAATGCCGAAGCCGTCAAGCCCCGGCACCGGCAGGATGTTCAGCACGACGGCCGTCACCTGCAGGAAAAGCAGGAATGCCAGGGCGGCCCAGAAGTCGACGTGATCGTCGCGAAAATTGAGCACGAACGAGAGCAGAATCACGAACGCGATATTCGCCAGTGGCCCCGCCGCAGACACCGCGGAGTGGGCGAACCGGCTGCGCAAGGCACGGCGATCGATGAACACGGCCCCGCCCGGCAGCCCGATGCCGCCCAGAAGCACGAAGACCAGCGGCAGCACAATGCTGTAAACGACGTGGGTGTAGCGCAACGGGTCGAGGGTCAGATACCCGCGGTACAACACGGATCGATCGCCGTAACGATAGGCAACGTAGGCGTGGCCAAATTCGTGCAGGCAGAGCGAGACCACCCAGGCCGTCGCGACAAAAACGAAGGCGATCGGCCCGGGGGCACCGAGGCCCGCGTACAGGGCGACACCGGCGAGGAGGCTGACGGCCAGCAGCCCGAGGAAGACCGGGCTGGGCCGGAAGCGGAAGGGCGCGACGGCGGTGCGGGTGGGTTCTGCCGAGTCATTCTGCACCCGGTTATCCTGTCACGCGACGCGGGTCGCGGGTCGCCGGTAGCGTTGTAGCGTGGCAACCGATACCAATCCGCCCGGTCTGAATCCACTGGACGCGCCACTGGGGCAGGCGCTCGGCGCGCGCACCGCCGCAGCCTTCGTGAAAGGCCTCTCCCTCACAACCGTCGGCGACCTGCTCAGCCACTACCCGCGCCGCTATGCCCGCCGGGGCGAGCTGACCGCCCTCAGCCAGCTGCCCATCGACGAAAATGTGACGATCGTCGCCGAGGTTCTCGAGGTTCGCAATCGGCCGATGCGGGCCAAGCGCGGGTCGATCCTCGAGGTGACGATCGGCGACGGCAAGGGCATCCTGACGCTCACCTTCTTCAACCAGGCCTGGCGTGCCAACGAGTTGAAGCCGGGGGTGCGCGGAATTTTCGCCGGCAAGGTCGGCGTTTACAACAATCACCTTCAGCTCGCCCACCCGGACTACGAACTGTTCGACGATACGGAGAGTACCGACAGCGAGAACGGGGGTGCAGCTCCGGCGCGCGCGACGGCCTGGGCCGAGCTGCCGATCCCGATTTATCCGGCCACCTCGACGGTGGCCAGTTGGAAGCTGCAGAAGGCGATCGGGGAGGTATTGGACACGCTCGCGGCGATCGACGATCCGGTTCCGGCAGAGGTGCGTTCCGGTCGCGGGCTGATGCCATTTGCTCGCGCCCTCGAGCTGGTACATCGCCCCACGGTGGACGCGGAGTGGGGCGGGGCACGCAAGGCCCTGCGTTTCCAGGAGGCCTTCGTGTTGCAGGCGGCGCTGTTGCAACAGCGTCAACGACTGCGCGAGAGCGCCGCCACCGCTCGGGTTTCCGGCGCGCTACTCGACGATTTCGATGCCGCGCTGCCGTTCACCCTCACCGGCGACCAGCGGTTCGTGGGCCAAGAGATCTCGGCAGACCTCGCGGCGGCCGTGCCCATGAACCGACTCGTGCAGGGCGAAGTCGGATCAGGCAAGACCCTGGTCGCGCTGCGCGCGATGCTCGCCGTCGCACAATCCGGGGGGCAGTCGGCCCTGCTCGCGCCGACGGAGGTGCTCGCCCACCAGCACCTGCGCAGTATTGTCGCGACGCTCGGCCCCGACTTGGCGGCGCGGCTGCGGCCCACCCTGATGACCGGGCAGCTTCCGATCGCCGAACGGCGCAAGGCTCTGCTGGCGGCGGTCTCGGGCTCGGCGAGCATCGTCGTCGGAACGCACGCCCTGTTCGGCGACAAGGTGGGGTTTTATGACCTCGGCCTCGTCGTCGTTGACGAGCAACATCGCTTCGGGGTGGAGCAACGGGAGGCGTTGCGCCTCAAAGGAGCGCAGCCCCCGCACGTGCTCGTGCTGACGGCTACCCCGATTCCGCGCACGGTGGCCATGACGGTGTTCGGTGATCTCGACATTTCATCCATCGCCGAACTGCCGGCGGGGCGCTCGCCGATCGAAAGCTTCGTCGTGCCGCTCGCGGAGAAGCCGGGCTGGGTGAGCCGAGTCTGGGAACGGGTCTCTGAGGAGCTCGCGAAAGGCCATCAGGCGTTCGTGGTCTGCCCGGCGATCGATGCCACCGTGGTGGATGACACCGACGATGCCCCGCAGTCGGCGGGCGGCACCCGCGCCTCGGTCGTCGAGGTGCTCGCCAGTCTGCAGTCAAACCCCGCGCTCGCCGGTCGTCGCCTGGCCGGGCTGCACGGCAGACTCCCGAGCGACGAGAAAGACGACATCATGCAACGCTTCGCCCGCGGCGAGATCGATGTGCTGGTGGCCACCACCGTCATCGAGGTGGGCGTCGATGTGCCCAATGCCTCCACCATGGTGGTTCTGGATGCCGACCGGTTCGGGGTCTCCCAACTGCACCAGCTGCGTGGCCGGGTCGGGCGCGGCGGGGTGCCGGGCCTCTGCCTGTTTGTCACGGCGGCAGAAACGGGAACGCTGGCCCGCGATCGCGTCGATGCCGTGGCATCCACTTTGGACGGCTTTGAGCTGGCCAACAAAGACTTGGAGTTGCGCCAAGAGGGGGATGTGCTGGGCAGCACGCAGAGCGGCGGACGGTCGAGCCTGCGCCTGGTGCGCGTCGCGAAAGACGGTGCGCTGATCGCCGAGGCGCGCGAACTCGCCGCGGGAGTGCTCGCCGACGATCCGACTTTGGCCAACCACCCGGCACTGCGCGAGGCGCTGTCGCGGCGCCTCGATGAGCGATCCGAGGCTTTTCTTGCAAAGAACTGAAACACGGGTGGGTAGGCATAGTCGGCCCGATAGGGTGAAGCCATGAACAGGATCGCTGTCGTTCCTGGGTCTTTTGACCCGGTCACTCTGGGTCATCTCGACGTGATCGACCGGGCTGCCGGCATGTTCGACGAACTTCACGTGCTCGTCGTGCATAACCCCGGTAAGACTGCCCTGCTGCCCATCGCCCAGCGGGTGTCGCTGCTCGAGCAGTCGATTCGCGAGGCACAGCTGCACGACAACATCGTCGTGACCAGCTGGAGTGTGGGGCTGCTGGTCGACTACTGCACCGACGTCGGCGCAAGCGTGCTGGTGAAGGGCATCCGCTCCCAGATCGACGTTGCTTACGAGACCCCGATGGCAATCGTCAACCGCGACCTCGCCGGGGTCGAAACCGTTTTCCTGTTGCCAGACCCCGCACACGCTCATGTGTCCAGTTCGCTGGTGCGCCAGGTCGCGTCGCTTGGCGGCGATGTCAGCCCTTACGTTCCGCCGGCCGTCGCGAACTATCTCAGGGCGCACTCCGACTGACTCGGCGCACTCGGGCACAGGCGCCCCCGCCGGTTTCGCGACTCAGCAGTCTTACTCGACGCCGACGCCGACGAGCGCGCAGAGGGTGGTGGGTGCTGGGGCGAATGTGGCGGCCGCGGTCCAGGGTACGGTGGCTCCCGGTTTCACCGTCACTGTTGTTTGCGAGGTGCCGATCACTGTTGCGCTGGTGGTGGTGAAGTAAACGGTGATTGTGTACGTCGCTGTCGTTGTGCCCGGATTTGACATGATTCCCGCAGCGGCCCAGCCCTGCGACTCTGCGGTACATCAGTCGATTTTCGTCTGTTTCCGGGTCATGACATCGTTGGGAACGTTGGACGGCAGAGCGGTCACCCCGGTCACCCCGGGCGGCAGGGCACCTTTCACCGAGGACAACGGCGAGGGGCTTGCCGACGGCTGTGACATGGTGCAGCCGGTCAGCGAACCAAGCAGCACCGCACCGATGATTCCCACATGCACCGCCCAGCGCCTGGCGTTGCCGCCCGGCGCTGTGACGGTTATCCCACTAGTCACAATCCGTTGAGTCGACACGGGGTTACAGCGCCACAGCGAGCTGGTTGTCGCGGCGTTGTCGCGAACGCACGACCAGCAGCAGGCCGATGAGTGCGATGAGGCTCCCACCGCCGACCAAGAGCGGTGAAATCGTGCCGCCGGTGTATGCCAACAGCGCCCCGAGCAGGCCCGATACCGGCACCGCGAACGTCGAGGGTGCTGACGATACCGATGTTGGGGGGCGGTTGGGTCGGTGCCCGGTGCTAGGCCAGACGCTATCGCGGTGTCAGTAATATTTGTGGATGTGGCGTCTGCTCGTGTCGTCGTATACGTCGCCGTGCACGTCGTGGTGTCGCCCGGTGCCAGTGTGGTTTGTGGGCAATTCACCCCCGCCAGGTTTGCCTGTGTGGACGGTGCGGCCACGATGTCAGAAACGGATACTGACGTCAGCGTGACGTTTCCGGTGTTGGTGACCAAGAACGTGTACGGAATCACCTGACCGAGTGAGGTGACCAGCGTTGTTGTCGACGACTTCAGCACTGTCAACGATGGTGCAGCGGTGGCGCTGACCGTCGCGGTGGACGGCAGCGAATCAGTGGCGCCAGGCGGTGTGCCACCGTCGGGGTATGGACCGGTGCCGTGCGCTGTTGCCGTGTCGGTGAATGTCCCGTTATCAATGTCGGTTTGCGTCGCACGGTAGGTCGCGGTGCAGGTGGTGTGCTCACCCGGCGCGAGCGTCGCCACCGGGCACACCGGGGTAACAGCTGGTGCGTTGGTGTCAGCCTGCACATCGGTGACGTTGACACTGGTCAACGTCGCATTGCCCGTGTTGGTGACCAGGAACGAATACGCGACCTGTTCGCCGGCGTTCGCCACCGTGGTCGGCGACGCCGACTTCACCACTGTTATCGCAGGCCGCAGGGCGGTGAGGCCCACCGCGGCGGTTTCCGTCGGTTGCAGGAAAGCGCTATTGTCTGGACGCTGCGCGGAAGATGCGGCGGTGTTCCATGCGGTCCGATCGCGTTGGCCGGTGTGTTGACGTTGAGTTGAACGTTAGCGATTGCGCCCGCGTTTGCCGGTCCCGCGATGAAAAATCGCAGTGCCTTGGTGGTGCCGATCGGAGTGGGCGGCACCGGTAACCAGTTGTTGTCGCAG
This sequence comes from Salinibacterium sp., assembly GCA_025352485.1. GTDB lineage: Bacteria > Actinomycetota > Actinomycetes > Actinomycetales > Microbacteriaceae > Rhodoglobus. The sequence continues at coordinate 944 of JANXTJ010000003.1, read as the reverse complement.
CCGGTGGGTGCTGATCCGGTGGAAGCACCCGCGGTGAAGACCTCACCGCGGCACGGGTTCGACGAGGTCGAGTACTGAACCTGGACGGTGTTCGGGGCAGTTACAGCTGTAAGGACGGGTGCCCACGCACTGTTCCACGGTGTGCTGTTGAGCGCTCCCGAAGTGCCGGTATCGCCCACGAACGGCAAAATGTCGTAGGTGACCATGTTGACCAGCGGAACGTTGCCCTGGTTCTGGATCGCCAGGTTATAGGTTGCCGGGGTGCCCGGGTAGGAGCCCCCCAGGTTGGGGGAGCCGACAAATGCCGAGTCGCCAGAACCCTTGACCGTCTTCACGGTTTTGATCGATGCACCACTGACCACCGTGAAAGTAGCGGACGACGGGCACATGTACTCCGTCGTGTCGCCATTCCCATTCACATCAGTGCTGTCTTGTGTTGCGTATCTGAAATTCCCGGTGTTGAAGCAGGCTGTGCCGGCGTCGGAAGCCGTGTATGGATAAACCGAGTCGAACAGGTCGGCGCGGTTTACCAAGTTCCCTGGCGCTGTTCCCGAGACCACTTTTCCTTGCAGGCCCACGGTCATGCCCTGGGGCAGGCTGCTGGAATCGCCGGCGAGGACCAGGCTTGCTGGCCAACTGATATTGACCAGCGTTTGACCAGCACTATTGGTCGACGTGCTGACAGTGGGGGTCAGCCATCCGGTGTCGCCCGTGCCTGGGGCGGTTTGGACCGTCACACTCCCGGGCACATAATCCATTCCGACCGGGAGCACATCAACGAGCACCGGGGATGACGGCGAAGCGAGGCCGTGCCGGGCGACATTCAGGCTGAAGTCAACGATGCCGCCAGGCGCCTGGACGGTGTGTGTTGCGTATTTGTCCATCGCCCAAATCGGGATCGATGGGGCCACGATCAGGTTTGCGCATTGGCTCTGCGAGTCGGC
>JANXTJ010000323.1 GCA_025352485.1 Salinibacterium sp. | reverse complement strand
GTCGCCGGAAATGCCGCGCGACAGGTCGCCATGCTCATTGATGAGCCCGACCAGCTCACCACCGACCTGCTGCGCGAGCACCCGTCGAATCACCCCGATGCTTTCCGCGGTCGTGACGCGATAGCCGCCCTTGAATTCGCTCGGGATGCCGAGGCGCGTCAATTCGGCCGTAATCTGCGGCCCCCCGCCGTGCACAATCACGGGGCGCACACCGGCGTAGTGCAAAAAGACCATGTCTTCGGCGAACGCGCGCTTCAGCGCCTCATCGGTCATCGCATTGCCGCCGAACTTCACCACGATGATCTCGCCACGAAAGCGTTTAAGCCACGGCAGCGCCTCGATCAGCACAACGGCCTTCGCGGCCGCCTGATCGTGCAGTGCGCTTGCGACGAATTCGGCCATCAGCTGGCGTACGCCGAATTCTCGTGCACGTAGTCGTGGGTGAGATCGTTCGTGAGGATCGTGGCTGCCGCTTCACCAGATTTGAGATCGATGAGTAGGTCCACGTGGCGCGGGCTGAGGTCGACCTCGTCGCGCGGGCGGTCGGGGGCGCCAGCGTGGCAGACGCGCACCCCGTTCATCGACACATCGACGTCGTAGGGGTCGAAGGTGGCATCCGTGGTTCCGATGGCGGCCAACACCCTGCCCCAGTTGGGGTCGTTGCCGAATATCGCAGCCTTGAACAGGTTGTTGCGGGCCACCGAGCGCCCGACCTCCACGGCATCGTCTTCGGTCAGGGCATTGACCACGGCGATTCGGATGTCGTGGCTGGCGCCCTCTGCATCGCCCTGCAACTGCTCGGCGAGGTCGAGGCACACGTCCCTGAGCACCGCGGTAAAGGCGTCGAGCTCTGGCGCAACGCCAGAAGCCCCCGACGCCAGCAGCGAGACCTGGTCGTTCGTCGACATGCACCCGTCGGAATCGAGCCGGTCGAAGCTGACCCGGGTGGCCGCGCGCAGGGCCGTGTCTAGTGCTTGAGAGGGCAAAACCACGTCGGTGGTGATGACCACCAACATGGTCGCAAGGCCCGGCGCGAGCATCCCTGCACCCTTAGCCATGCCGCCGACCGTGTAGCCGTCGCCCCGCTTTATCGACAGCTTCGGCTTCGAATCTGTGGTCATGATCGCGCGTGCGGCATCCTCGCCGTTGTCGCCGAGCGCCGGCACCGCCGCCGCCACCCCGGCAAGAATGCGGTCGAGAGGCAGGAGGTCGCCGATCAGACCGGTCGAGCAGACCAGCACGTCGGAGGCACTCACGCCCAGGGCCGCCGCGACCCCCTCCGCCGTCGAATGGGTGGTCTGGAAACCCTGCGAACCGGTGAAACAGTTCGCCCCGCCGGAGTTCAGGACGATCGCAGAGACCGTGCCGTCGGCGATGACCTGCCGCGACCAGATGATCGGATTCGCCTGCGAGCGGTTGCTCGTGAACACCGCGGCGGCGTTCTGCAGCGGCCCGCGATTTACCACCAGCGCGACATCTAAGGCCCCAGTGGACTTCAGTCCGGCCGCGACGCCTGCCGCCTCGAAACCTGCCGCCGCCGTCACGCTCACGGTGCCACCCCATCCATTGTTAGACCCAAAGTTTCGGCAAAACCGAGCGCAATGTTCGCGGACTGGATTGCCGCGCCCGCGGTGCCCTTGACCAGGTTGTCGAGCGCGCTGATCACCACGACGCGACCGGCGGCCTCGTCTACCGCCAACCCGATCAGCACGGTGTTCGCGCCCACCGTGTCGCCGGAGCGCGGAAACTGGCCGGCCGGCAGCAGCTGCACGAACGGCTCGTCGGCGTACGCCTCTTCCCAGGCGGCGCGCACGGTACTCGCCGTCGCTCCCGCCGCAAGCTTCGCCGTCGACGTCGCCAGGATGCCCCGCGCCATCGGCACCAGCACGGGAGTAAACGACACGCTCACGTTGACCCCTCCGGCCACCGCAAGGTTTTGACGGATCTCCGGGATATGGCGATGCACGCCGCCGACCTGGTACGCGGAGGCCGAGCCGAGGATTTCGCTGGCCAGCAGATCCGTCCGCAAGCTTTTACCCGCACCCGATGGCCCCACCGCGAGAACCGAGACGATATCGGTGGCCTGGATCACCCGAGACCGGATGCCGGGCGCGAGCCCCAGCGAGATAGCCGTGACGTTGCATCCCGGCACCGCGATGCGCTTGGAGCCCTTCAAGTTGATGCGCTGAGTGCGGGCAGGGCCGGATTCGGGGCCGGCCAAGAGCAGCTCGGGCATGCCGTAGTCCCAGGCGCCGAAGTACTCGCCGCCATAGAACTGCTTCCAGTCCGATTCGTCCGTCAGGCGGTGATCCGCTCCACAGTCGATGACCAGAGTGCCCGCGGGCAGATCCTTCGTGACCACTCCTGACATGCCGTGCGGGAGGGCGAGGAACACGACGTCATGGCCGGCGAGCGTCGCGGCATCCGTCGGCTGCAGGGTGAGGTGAGCCAGCGAGCGCAGGTGCGGCTGCAGCGCGGTCAACGGCTGGCCGGCGTTCTGGTGGGCCGTTGCCGTCACGACATCGAACTCGGGATGCGCGGACAGCAGACGCAGCAGCTCGCCACCCGCATAGCCGCTGGCACCAGCCACGGCAACCGATAAAGACATGGGACAACCTTAGAGAAGAGGGACGAATGAAAGATGCGGCGGCTCGCGCGACCATCGCAGGTCGTGGCGCAGGAGACCGCCTATCGTCGCTCTGAGGAACCGCGTCGCAGCACGACAGACAGCCCGAGGCTGTTGCGGGTGCTACGGATATCAGTCACAGGTCGAGCGTACTCCCCCCGCGCGGCGCCGGGCGACCGGCGTGCTCGGCACGCGGTAGCCCCGCCCGCCTCCCGAGGTGCGCCGAGGTGCGCAACTCATGGTTTGGCGCCGCGGCGCGCGGTGCCCGCGGCGCGGGCCGCGTGTCGCCGGCGCAAACCATGAGTTGCGAACCGGGGGTGGGGCGTGAAGGGGGGCGTGAGGGGGGCGGGCTACTCGCGGAGGGTGGCCCCGAGGGCGGCGGCCGCGAGCTGCACGGCGGCCGTCTTGGCCGCCGTTGCCTCAGCCTGAGTGAGGGTGCGGTCGGGCGCCCGAAAACGGAGGGCATAGGTGAGCGACTTCGCGCCTTCCTGGATGCCGGCACCGCGATAGTCGTCGGTAAGCGTCGCGTGCTCGAG
>JANXTJ010000281.1 GCA_025352485.1 Salinibacterium sp. | reverse complement strand
CCGACCACCCATCGAGGTCGAAAACGAATTCCTGAACCGCACCACCCCGGCCATCACACCGATGGAACGGGTCTAACCGACCCTCCACCAAACCCGGGGCTTGACACATCGCGGGGACGCTGCGCCATATCCCGTTGGCGTGGCAGCTGATCGACATGTCGTTCGGTGTTGTCGGGGTGATCCCGCTGATCGTGGTCTACCGACTGATCCGACAGCTAGAAAAGGGGTCAAAATTCACCCGACGTTGACGCGGAATCACAAACTATGCAGAAGTACGCACAGGATCCGTACAAATCATCCTGGATCGCCCTGGTGCGATCGTGCTCGCTCGCCGTTTACGACGCAACCATGAGGTGTTGTTGAGTCGTTACCCCTGGATTAGAGACCGGCAATCGATCGAAGAGGGAATCGATGAGTGGTTTGAGCTTTTGGGCTTCCCGCCAGGAGTTGAAGGTCGGGCGTGACCGGATGTTTGCGACACTCATTTAAAGTCGCCCTGCGGCCTTCAACGCGATGTAGGTGTCGGCAAGGGCGGGCGGCAGGTCTTGCGGCGCGGCCGTCACCACGTCAGCGCCGAGCTGACGGATCGCCGTGGCCACCCTGGCCTGATCGAGTAACGCGCGCTCGGCGGCGGCGGCCACGTAGACCTCTTCGCGAGTGCTGCGGGTGCCGGTGGCATCCAGAACCGTGGGGTCGGTCACGGATGCTACGACCACCGTGTGTTTGCGGGTGAGCTGAGGCAGCACCGACAACAGGCCACGGGAGGCTCCTGGCGCGTCGATGGAAGTGGCGAGCACCACGAGGGCCCGGTGCGCGGTCACCGATCGCACGAGGGCGGGCACGGCCGCCCAGTCCATCTCGATGAGTTCCGGCTCGATGGGCGCCATGCTGGTGACCATCCGGGAGAGTAACTCGGCCCCCGTTGCGCCCTGGACGCGGGCGCGCACCCTGCGGTCGTAGATGACGAGGTCGATCCGGTCGCCCGCGCTCGAGGCGAGGGCTGCGAGTAGCAGGGCCGACTCGAAGGCGGTATCGATGCGCGGTTCGTTGTCGATGCGGGCGGCGCTGGTTCGGCCGCTGTCGATGATGATGACAACGCGTCGGTCACGTTCGGGCCGCCAGGTGCGCACGACGAGGCGCTGGCCGGCTGCATCCCGGCGCCTGGCGGTCGCGCGCCAGTCGATAGAGCGCACGTCATCGCCGCGCACATAGTCGCGCAGGCTGTCGAACTCGGTGCCTGGGCCGCGCACGAGAACACTCGTGGCACCGTCGAGCTCGCGCAGCCGGGCGAGCCGGGAGGGCAGATGTTTGCGCGAATTGAACGGTGGCAGCACTGAGATCGCGCCGGGCAGCTCGAACGTTACCTGGCGGGCGAGCAGGCGAAGCGGCCCGAATGATCGGATGGTGACCTGAGCCGCCGCGCGCTCACCGCGTCGAAAAGGGGTGAGCATCGTCGTGACGGCCCGGCGTTCCCCGGCCGGGAGGTCGATCGGGCTCCGGCGCGGGGTGGCCCCTGCGGACGGCTGCCAGCCGTCGCGCACGATGCCGCGCACCCGACGGTTTCCCGTGTTGGTCAGCAGCAGCGTGCCGGCGACCGTCTCGCCGAGGCGCACCCGACCCGGAAGTTCGCGTGCCAACCGCACGGCGCGCGGTGATCCCGCTCGGCCGAGGTCGACGGCGCCGAGCGCCGCGACGAAGAGAAGCCAGAGCGCAAGCATCGCGGCATCCCCTGTCACGATGATCGGCAAAATGCCGAGCGCGACGAGGCTGACGAACCAACCGGAGACGGCCATCCCTAGCGCCGCCGCATCAGATCGGTACCTGCACCTGCTGCAGGATCGAGCGCAGGATGGTGTCAGCGGAGACACCCTCGAGTTCGGCCTCTGGCCGCAACTGGATGCGGTGGCGCAGCACCGGAAGCACCATCGCCTGCACGTGGTCGGGTGTGATCGCGTCGAACCCCTGTAGCCACGCCCACGCCTTGCTCGCGGCAAGGAGCGCGGTGGAACCGCGCGGGCTGACGCCGAGCTTCACGGAGGGGCTGTGCCGCGTGGCCCTGGCCAGGTCGACGGCGTAGCCGATGACGTCGGCGCTGGCGCCGACCTGCGCGACGGCAGCCTGGGCGTGGGAAATCGTGCTGGCATCGAGCACGGCGGTGACGCCGGCGGCGGCAAGGTCGCGCGGGTTGAACCCGGCCGCGTGTCGGCTGAGCACCTCCACCTCGTCGTCGCGTTCGGGTAGGTCGAGCACCAGTTTGAGCAGGAAGCGGTCGAGCTGCGCCTCCGGCAGTGTGTAGGTGCCCTCGTACTCGATCGGATTCATCGTGGCCGCGACCATGAAGGGTACGGGGAGCGCACGCGTGACGCCGTCGATAGAGACCTGACGCTCCTCCATCGCCTCAAGCAGAGCCGCCTGCGTCTTGGGCGGCGTGCGGTTGATCTCGTCGGCGAGCAGGATGTTGGTGAACACCGGCCCCTCGCGAAATTCGAACTCGCCCGCTTTCGCATCGTAGACGAGCGATCCGGTGATGTCGCCTGGCATCAGGTCTGGCGTGAATTGCACGCGTTTGGTGTCGAGCGTCAGCGCGTGGCTGAGTGTGCGCACGAGGAGCGTCTTGGCCACCCCGGGCACGCCCTCGAGCAGCACGTGGCCGCCCGTCAGTAGGGCGATCGTGAGGCCAGTGACCGCGGCATCCTGCCCGACCACGGCCTTGCCGACCTCGGTGCGCAGATTCGCGAAGGATTCTCGAAGCAGGGCGTCAGTCATAGGGCGATTCTTCCTTATCGGGTCGCGTCACGGCTGGAGCGCGCGGGCGAGGTCGTGCTCAAGCACCAGTAGGGCATCAGACAGCGCGACGAGGTCACGGTCGGAGTTCGGGATGTCGTCGACCAGCAGTCGACGCACCGCACCCGGCTGCCGCCCGGTGAGGCCCGCGACGCCGGCCACGATCTCATCGACGGTCGCGATTCGGGGCAACCCACACTGCGCGCCGAGCCGGCCAATCGCACCGATGCGCAGCGAATCGAGGGCGCGCAGTCGGGCGGATGACCGCTCGTAGAGTCGCGCGCGGCCGAGCATGGTCTCGCTGGCGCGCACGGTGACGGGCAGCCTCTCGATGACCAGCGGGCCGAGTCGGCGCCCGCGCCAGACGGCCGCGGCGAGGAATGTAACCGCCAAGAGCAGCATGCCGGGGATCACCCAGCCGGGGGTGAGGCTGGCAAGGCTTGCGCCATCCGCAGCCCCGACGTCGGCCGCGGTGGGGAGATACCAGACCAGGTGGCGGTGGGCGCCGAGCAGCGTGAGCGCGAGCGCGGCGTTGCCGTTCTCGATGACCCTGTCGTTGGTGAGGGCATCGGTGGCCCCGAGCAGCGTGAGGGTATCGCCGCCGGGGTTCTGCACCTGAACCAGCGAAAACACCCGGTCGCCGCTGCCCAGGCAGCTGGTCGTGGTCAGGGTGGCATCGGTGACGCGATAGCCGACGCCGCCGCCGGAGACCGTGCCCGCCGCCGTGACGGCTGGCAGGGCGCAGTCTGCCGTCAGCGTGCTGGCACCGACGACACCGGCTTGCGCGACGCCAGGGGCGACGGCGCGCAACTGGCCGAATGAGGCATCGACGAGCACGACGGTGCGCGCAAGGGTGGTCGCGGTGCCAAACTGCTCGTCGGTCAGGTAGCGGTCAGGGTCGGAGATGAACAGTGTGGTGTCTGCCGGGTCCGTAATCGCGGCAATCGTCTGCGGCAGCGAGGCGGTGGCGGTGACCGTCACGCCGTGTTGTCGCAGAACCTCGGCGACTGCCCTCGCCCCGCCGGGCGCCGGGTTTGTCGACGAGAGGGTAACTCCGCCCGTGCCCGAGCCGGCCACGCCGATCGAAATGACGCCGATTGTCAGCAGGAACAGCGCAGCGGCTATCCAGAACAGCCCCCGACGTAGCACGCGCGCAGGAGTAGGGGTGGTGACCCGTTGGCCGGTGGCGGCCCCGGGCCCGGCGAGAGCGCCGGTAGTCGCCGTCACGGAGCTGTCGTTTCAAACTGCGGCCGGGTCGCGCGCAGCTCGCGTTCCAGCGCGGCAATCGACCCATACTGCTGCTCGGTGCCGACCCTGCCGAGGTACCGAACCTCATCGAACGCCGCCGCGGAGTTGCTGAGCCGGGCGCCGAGCCGCGGGAATGCCGCGCCGGCCTTGGTCGCGAAATCGTGGGCGGTCGTGCCGGGGGATGCGGTCACGATCGTGCGCTCGGCGAGCCCTCTCGCGATGGCCCGGAACATGTCCGCGACGGCGCTGGAGTAGTCGCCCGCCCTAGCGGCGGCCTCGGAGTCCTGGCGAATGCGGGCGGCATCCCGAGCATCATCCTCGCCGAACAGCGCGGCGGTCAGCGTGCTGCGCCGATTCAGTCGGGGTATCCCGAAAATCAGCAGGGCCACCACAATCCCGGCCACGACAATCAGGACAATGACCCCAATGCCGAGGGCCGGTGGGCCGTGCACAGAGCCGAGCTGCAGCGAGTTCAGCCAGTCGCCGATCGACTTCGCCACCCGGTCGAAGAGCGTCGGCTTAGCGCTCTGATAAACCGGCTGTGAGAGCTCGTCGATGAGCCAGCGCTGGGCATCCGGCGCACTCGGATCGACGGGTACGTCGAACTGCGGGCGCAGCTGCGGGATGCCGCTCACACCCAGGGCGAGTTCGTCGCGGTCGTCGGCGCGGCGGCTGTGACCCGCGGTAGGTAGGGGTCGGGCACGGAGGCATCCCCCGACTGTCGAGCTTCGACGAAGCGGCTCAGTTCAAGGTCGAGCCCTTCTTTGCGCATCCGCAGATCAATGTAGATCAGGGCTGGGGTGGCCGCTTGCACCACGGCGGTGATGGCCCCAAACACGATCGAGACGGCGATCGTCAGCCCGTAGAGCGCCACCCCGGCAATGATCATCCCGGTCTGGTCGCCGTTGGGATTGAGCAACCCGGTGCCGAGCCCGAGCAGCATCGAGAGCGGGGTGGTGATGATCCCGGCGACCGTCTGCACGATGAATATCACCAGCAGCTGGATACCGAAGGTGCGCCAGAAGTAGCCGACGGTCAGCGACCACGACCGCGCCAGTGCCTCACGCAGTGGCAGCCGTTCGAGCATGAGCACGCTCGGCACGAGGCACAGCCGGGTGCTGAGCCAGGCGACCAGCACGACGGCCGCCGTGCCAGCCAGCAAACCCAACAGCACGCCGATGACAATTCCGGCGGTGCCGCCGAATGCGACGAGGAGCGCGATCAGGACGCCGACCACCGCGAGGGCGATCACCGCGACGGCCATGATGATGAACGACCAGCCGATGAGCGCGCCGATGCGACCGCGCGCGGATCGCCACAGCCCACGCAACTTCAGTTTCTCGCCGACGGTGCCGCGCGCGACCTCGAGCGCGATCACGCCCTGCAGAATCGCCGAAGCCACCACGGACAGGGCGACGGGAATCAGGCCCGAAAGAATGATCAGGGCGATCGAGCCGGCCTGCAGGGTGCTGGCGTCGACCGCCGACGCGGTTATCGTGCGCGCGAAGGCAAAGAACGAGACGAGACCGACGATCGTCAGGGTGACGATGCTCACCAACCCGGTCACCAGCAGAGCGAACCCGAAGGTCGGGCGCGGGTTTCGCCGAAGCACCTGAAACGCCGCGCCGAGCAGGGTGCCCAGCGTCAGCGGGCGCAGCGGGATCAGCCCGGGCTTCGGTGGTGGAGTCCAGCCGGAGGCCACCGGCGGCGGGGTCACTCCCGGCCGGCCCGCTGCCGACGATTCGGCGGGGGTAACGGGGGTGAACGGGGATGGGGCCGCGACCGTTCGCGGGCCGGGTCCTGCCGGCGGCTGCCAGGAAGAGTTGTCGGTCACGGAGCCCCCCACATCAATTGTTCCTGTCATGCTTTCACACTCGACTACTCTTGTGCGAAAGCTCCTGCGGCACCCGCGGGCGAGGGGCCGAGTGCGAGCGAGGGCACGTGAACGCGAGAATTCTTGTAGTCGATGACGACACCGCTCTGGCGGAGATGATCGGAATCGTGCTGCGCACGGAAGGGTTTGATCCCTACTTCTGCGGGGACGGCAGCGGCGCTCTGGCCGCTTTCCGCTCCGCCAGGCCCGATCTCGTGTTGCTCGATCTGATGCTGCCCGGAATCAACGGCATCGATGTGTGCGCCGCCATCCGCGAAGAGTCGGGGGTGCCGATCATCATGCTCACCGCCAAGAGCGACACCACCGATGTGGTCAAGGGGCTCGAGAGTGGGGCCGACGACTACGTCGTGAAGCCTTTCAACCCCAAGGAGCTGGTGGCGCGCATCCGCACCCGACTTCGCCCCGCGACCCAATCGTCGGCCGGGTCGCTTCAGGTAGGTGACCTTCTCTTGGATGTCGCCGGCCACGAGGTCAGGCGCGGCAGCATCAAGATCAACCTCACGCCGTTGGAGTTCGAGCTGCTGCTGGCGCTCGCCCTCAAGCCCCAGCAGGTGTTCACCCGCGAGATGCTGCTCGAACAGGTCTGGGGCTACCACTACAAGGCCGACACCCGGCTGGTGAACGTGCACGTGCAGCGGCTGCGGGCCAAGGTCGAGGAAGATCCGGATAACCCGAGAATCGTGATGACCGTTCGTGGCGTGGGGTATCGCGCTGGCAGCACCAGCTAGCCCCATGCGCGACTTTGACGTGCGCGCGTGGATCGAGCGGCTGCGGCGGCTCTGGTCGACCTCGCTGCAACTGCGCACGGTCGCGATCACGGTCGTGCTCTCCGGCGTCGCCGTCGCCATTATCGGTGCGTTCATGTCATTTAGCGTGGGGACCAACCTGTTTGATGATCGGCGGGCGCAGTTGATCGGCACCTCGCAGAACGCGACCCTTGCCGGTCAGAGCGTGTTCGACAATGCGACGGAGCAGACCGGCGTGGTGGATCTCGACGCGACCATGCAGGATGCCGCGGATGCGATCGCTAGCGCGGCATCCTCGGGCTCGCGCAACACCCAGTTTGCGATCCTGCGCTCACCCGGCCAAGAGGGCCCCTCAGAGATCACCTCCGGCCTCAACATCGACTCGATCATCTCGCCGGAGCTCCGAACGGCAGTGCAGGGCTCGGCTCAATCCCGCACTCACTGGCAGTCGGTGGGGCTCAAGCAAGACGACGGCTCGGTGCAGCCCGGCCTCGTGGTGGGCTCGACCCTCGATGTGCGCGGCGCCAAATACCAGCTCTACCTCGTCTACAACATCATGGACGCCCAACAGACCCTCGGCTTCGTGCAGCAGACGCTCGCGCTCGGCGGGTTCGCTCTGATCTTCCTGATCGGTGCGGTCACCTACATCGTCGTGCGCCTGGTGGTTGGCCCTGTGCAGGTCGCGGCCCAGACCAGCCAGAAGCTTGCGGCCGGCCAGCTCGAGGTGCGCATCCCCGTCAAGGGCGACGACGTCATCGCGACCCTGGCCCGGTCCTTCAACGGCATGGCGGCTTCCCTGCAAAACCAGATCACCCGGCTTGCCGCCCTGTCGACGGTGCAACAGCGATTTGTGTCCGATGTCTCGCACGAATTGCGCACGCCGCTGACCACGATCCGGCTGGCCGGCGACGTGCTTTATGACCAGCGCGACACGTTCACGCCGACGGCGGCGCGCACCGCAGAGCTCTTGCACACCCAGGTTCAGCGCTTCGAGCTGCTGCTCGCCGATCTGCTCGAGATGAGCCGCTACGACGCGGGCGCGGTCGACATGGAGACGGAGCCGACCAACCTCGTGCGCCTCGTCGAGGATGCCGTCGAGAGCGTGTCATCGCTGGCCGCATCCAAGGGATCCGAGCTGTCGGTGGTGGCCCCAGGCGGATACTTCGAGGCAGAGGTCGATCGTCGGCGGATCCGGCGCATCCTGCAAAACCTGCTGGGTAATGCCATCGATCACGGCGAGGGAAAGCCGATTGTGATTTGGGTCGATAGCGATACCAGTGCGGTAGCGATCGCCGTGCGCGACTACGGCATCGGGATGCCCGCTGGCGCGACTGCCCGCGTTTTCGACAGGTTTTGGCGCGCCGACCCGTCCCGCCAGCGGGTCACCGGCGGCACCGGACTGGGGCTCGCCATCGCCCTCGAGGATGCGGCCCTGCACGACGGCTGGCTCGAGGTCTGGTCGGCTCAGGGGGAGGGCTCCTGCTTCCGCCTCACAATCCCGCGCGTGCGCGGAGCTGCGCTCGTGTCGTCGCCGCTGGCGCTTCCTCCCGAGGACGACCTAGGGCAGCAGGTGCACAATGCGTAGTGCTCGCGAGTATGGCCGGGCCGGTGCGTTGGCGCTGGCCGCGCTGCTGTTGCTGGCCGGGTGCGTGGGCATCCCGACGGCGGGCAGTGTGCAGACCGGCCCGGTGGTCGATAACAAGCTCAGTCCCGACTTTGTCGTGTTGCCCTCCGATCCGCGCGCGGGCTCCAGCCCGGAAGAAATTCTCACCGGATTCATGCAGGCCGTCCGTGGCCCCCAAAACGACTACGCCGTCGCGCGCAAATTCCTCTCCAAAAACCTGGCCGTCACCTGGGATCCGGACGCCAGGGTCGACATCAGCACTGCCCCAGCAGCAACCACCGCCGTCGCCGCGGGCGATACCCTCGACTACACCGTCACCAGCCGGGCACACGTGGATGCCGACGGGCGCTACTTCGAGCAAGGTGCGACAACTCAGACCCTGCATTTCGCCTTTATGAAGGAAAACGGCGAATGGCGCATCAGTCAGGCCGCCGACGGAATTGTGCTGTCGCAGTCGAGTTTCAACATCGTCTTCACGAAGGAAGCCCTGTTCTTCTTCGACCCGAGCCAGAACTACCTCGTGCCCGATGTGCGCTGGTTTCCGTCTCGCGCCACCGTGCCGGTGCGGATCGTGCGCGCGCTGCTCGCCGGCCCGGCGACCTGGCTCGCCAGCGGCGTGCTGTCGACCGCGTTCCCCGTTGCCACCACGCTCGGCACCAAGAGTGTCACCGTGCAGGCGGGCGTCGCCACGGTCGACCTGGGCAAGGAAGCGCTCGCCGCATCGCCGCAGGCCCGCGGTCTGATGCGTCAGCAGCTCGCGGCCACCCTCGGCGTCTCGACGGTCACCATGACGGTAAACGGGCTCGAACTGGTGGCGCCCGACTCCACGAACGCGATCGTGAACCCGACCGTCGAGGCGGCCACCCTGCTGGGTACTACCGGTGTTATCGGCTTCGATTCCGGCGAGGGGGTGACCCCTCTCGTCGGGCTGAGCTCGAAGCTTCTGGCCGCGGGTGCGACCTCGATCGCCCTGTCTAACGACAAGCAGGCCGCGGCCTTCCTCGGCACGGGTGGGGTGGCTTTTCTCGCGCGGAACGGCAGTGACCAGGCCCTCGCGGTCGACCGGCGACCCGGTCTCGTCGCCCCGACGATCGATCCATTCCTCTTCGTCTGGTCGGCGCGGGCTGGCAGCGCCGGGTCGCTGACGACCTACGGTGCCGACGGCGCGCAGCATGCAGTGCAGTCTGGGTTGGCGGCGGATTCCCGGCTCGTGTCGATGGATCTTTCGCGCGACGGCACTCGTCTGCTGCTCTACCTGGTGACCGATGTGGGGCCGCGCCTGGTGGTGGCCGGGGTGATTCGTGGCCAGGACAACACGCCAGTGGCCCTCGGCGAACTCCTGTCGCTGCCGGTCTCCACGAATGCCCCTATTGATGCGACTTGGGTGGATGACCGCACCGTTGCCACCATTTCGCAACAGGCCGCGGCGGCCGTCGTCACGATTTTTGCGCTCGGCGGCCCGAGTGTGGCCCTCGGTCAGCTGGGCGACGCGCGCATGATCGTGGGCGGCAGTGGGGGCATCGACGGCCTGCGAGTGCTGCGCGCGACGGGTCAGATCTACCGGCCGGCGGGCAGCGGAGGTTGGGTCGACACCGGCACCGCCGCCACATTCCTCGGAACTAAGCAGTAGTGCACGGGGTCGTCGTCGCGCCCCCGTAAAGACGTCGCCTCGGCCATCGTGAGGGGATGATCCTTCGCGAGGCCCTTCTCGATGCCTACGCCGTGCTCTGCCCCGTCAACTGCGCGGGATGCGGTGCCGACGACCGTTACCTCTGCGCACTGTGCCGCGCCGCGCTGGTGCCCGACCTGAGCGTGCGGCTGGTGGGCGGGATGCGGGTGCACTGCGGCCTCGACTACGAGTCGCGCGGGCGCCGGGTGATCCTCGCCTACAAGGAGCAGGGTCGCACGGATGTCGCGTCAGCGCTCGCCGTCCCGCTGGCGGCCGCCGTGCGAGCGGCGATCGCGGCCTCGCCGCTGGCCTCTGGGTCGTCGCCGGTTGCCCTCGCGCTCGTTCCCACCGGTCGCGCCGCGTTCCGGCGGCGGGGGTATGACCCGGTGCGTCTGCTCGTGCGTCGGGCAGGGGGTCGCCCCGAACGAGTGCTGCTCCCGGCCCGAACGACGGCCACGCAGAAGGCGCTCGGCGTCGAGGATCGAGCGCAGAACATGCGCGGTGCATTCGTCGCCACGCGTCGATTAGACGGCCGGCGTTTTATTCTGGTTGACGACATCCTGACCTCGGGCGCGACCCTCACTGAGGCCGCGCGGGCGATCTCGGCGGCCGGTGGAGAGGTGCTCGGCGGAGCAACCTTGGCATTCACAAGGAGGTTGCACGCTTTTCGTGACAACGCTTCGGCGGAGGACTACCGTGGGCGAAAAGGTGCAAAGGATTGACCGCCTCTCACGCACTTAGGCCTCGGGGTGGATGCACCATAGGGCTGGGAGGTCGCCGTGGAAATTTCTGTCACCGGACGCAACCTGGGAGTCACTGATCGTTTTCGGGAGTACGCGATTGAGAAGGCCGAGAAGATCGACCATCTCGCCGAGCGGGCGATCGCTTTCGAGATCAAGGTGTCCCGGCACCACGAAACCCGCGGCTCGAGCGGGCAAGATCGCGTCGAGCTCACCCTGATCGGCCCCGGCCCGCTGGTTCGTGCCGAAGCGGCAGGCTCCGACAAATATGTGGCCTTCGACCTCGCGATGAGCAAACTCGCCGAGCGGATGCGCCAGTCGAAGGATCGCAGGAAGGTGCATCGCGGGCAGCACCGCCCGGTATCGCTCCGCGAGGCGACCGCAGACGGCTTCAGCGCAAGCGGTCTCGTGCCGGTCAGCCCCGAGGCGCTGGAACAGGTGCTCACGGGTGAGCTCCCGACGCAATCAAGCGTGCCCGGCCCGGATGGCGACGACTATTCGCCGGTCGTGATCCGCCGCAAGGTGTTCCCGAGTTCGCACATGACCGTTGAAGATGCCCTAGATCACATGGAACTCGTCGGCCACGACTTCTTCCTCTTCATCGATGCCGCGACTGATCGCCCGAGTGTGGTCTACCGCCGCAAGGGTTGGGACTACGGGGTCATCTCTCTCGAAGAGCAGCCGCAGCTCGAGGGCGCGGGGCACGGCGCCGCGAAATCGCGGCGCGGGTAGTTCGGCTCGCCGGGGTGGGGAGTCGTCGGGAGGCGGTTCCCCACCTCCGGTTGGTACGATTACGAGTCGGTAACGCGCGCCCGATACTGCGCGCTGCCGGAAAGATGGGACATTCCCGCTTTCAGAAGTGGAGCAACCGGTGGCCAACGTTCTCGAACGCGTACTTCGCGTAGGTGAGGGTCGACTGCTACGTCGTCTCAAGAGCTATGCAGATGCCGTCAATCACCTCGAAGAAGACTTCAAGACCCTCAGCGATGAGGAGCTCAAGCACGAGACCGTCGAGTTCCGCGAGCGGTACGCCAAGGGTGAGTCGCTCGAGGACCTGATGCCGGAAGCGTTCGCCGCCGTGCGCGAAGCGGGGGTGCGCACCCTCGGGATGCGCCACTTTGATGTGCAACTCATGGGTGGGGCCGCACTGCACCTCGGCAACATCGCCGAGATGAAGACCGGCGAGGGCAAGACCCTCGTCGCCACCCTTGCCGCCTACCTGAACGCCATCCCGGCCCGCGGCGTGCACGTGATCACGGTCAACGACTACCTCGCGAGCTACCAGTCCGAGCTGATGGGACGAGTGTTTCGCGCGCTCGGCATGACCACCGGCGTCATCCTCTCCGGCCAGACTCCGATCGAGCGGCGCGAGCAGTACGCCTGCGACATCACCTACGGCACGAACAACGAGTTCGGCTTCGACTATCTGCGCGACAACATGGCCTGGCAGGCGCAAGACATGGTGCAGCGCGGCCACTATTACGCCGTCGTTGACGAGGTCGACTCGATCCTGATCGACGAAGCCCGCACGCCGCTGATCATCTCCGGCCCCGCATCGGGTGAGGCGAACCGCTGGTTCACCGAGTTTGCCGGTATCGCCACCAAGCTCATCGCCGAGGTCGACTACGAGGTCGACGAGAAGAAGCGCACCGTGGGCGTGCTCGAGCCCGGCATCGAGAAGGTCGAAGACTACCTCGGCATCGACAACCTTTACGAGTCGGCAAACACCCCGCTCATCTCGTTCCTGAACAACTCCATCAAGGCTCGGGCGCTGTTCAAGAAAGACAAGGACTACGTCGTCATGAACGGCGAAGTGCTCATCGTCGATGAGCACACCGGCCGCATCCTGATGGGCCGTCGGTACAACGAGGGCATTCATCAGGCCATCGAGGCCAAAGAGGGCGTCGCGGTCAAGGCGGAGAACCAGACACTGGCCACCGTCACCCTGCAGAACTATTTCCGCCTCTACTCGAAGCTCTCCGGCATGACCGGTACGGCCGAGACGGAGGCGGCGGAGTTCATGAGCACCTACAAGCTCGGCGTCGTCGCGATCCCGACCAACAAGCCGATGCTGCGAAAAGACCAGAGTGACCTCGTCTATAAGAACGAGCAATCCAAGTTCGAGCAGGTGGTCGAAGACATCACCAAGCGCCACGCCTCCGGCCAACCGGTGCTGGTCGGAACCACGAGCGTGGAAAAGAGCGAACTGCTCTCGAAGATGCTCGCCCGCAAGGGCGTTCGCCACGAGGTGCTCAACGCCAAGAACCACGCGCGCGAAGCGGCAATCATCGCCCAGGCGGGCCGCCTCGGCGCCGTCACCGTCGCCACCAACATGGCCGGCCGGGGCACCGACGTCATGCTCGGGGGTAACGCCGAGTTCTTGGCCGTCGCCCAGATGAACGGCAAGGGCCTCAGCCCGATCGACACTCCCGACGAGTACGAGGCGGAATGGGATGGCGTCTATGGCGCCGTCAAGCAGGAGGTCAACACCGAGGCGGCCAAGGTCGTCGAGGTCGGCGGGCTCTACGTGCTCGGCACCGAGCGCCACGAGTCGCGGCGCATTGACAACCAGCTGCGTGGTCGCTCCGGCCGTCAGGGTGACCCCGGCGAGAGCCGCTTCTACCTGTCCCTGCAGGATGACCTCATGCG